>JAGCTA010000456.1 GCA_017963875.1 Victivallales bacterium
CCAAGGGCCTCAAGCGCCTGCCTGCATTGTTTAATCAGTGCATCGAAGCGGTCTGCACCAACGAAAAGATCCTTCACTTTCTGCGCGGAATCCGCGACAAGGCGGAGGAGGTCGGCTCGATTGGCCGCATCGTAGTAGTTTCCGTCTGCGAGGACGACCACGGCGCTTTCGCTGATTTTTCCTTCCTTTAGCATGCTTGCCAGGCCGACCATTGCGTTTTTCAGCGCGGCAAGCCCCGCAGGTCCAAGCCGCCGTGCGTCCGCAGGAGCGTTGTCAGGGTCTTCCAGCGGAATATTGGCACGCCTGTCGAAATCGATCGTCACCATCAACTTGTTGAGGGCGGTACGACAGAATGCCCTGACGTCATCTGCTGTCAGATGTTCGTCTGTACTCGCATAAATGTCCGCCACTTCGTTAACGAGAGCGGTTACTGCCGCTTCATCGCCGATAAGTCTCTCAAGATTGGTGTTTTTCTTTTGTTCTTCAGCCTCAATGGCATTCGCACTAAGGGTATGGGAAGCGGCAAAGAGTTCGGCACGGTTGATGGCACTCTGCGCCATTGGATCCCCGCCTGAATTGGCAAATGACGTAAGCGTCGAATCGTGCTTGACTTTCCTTGTGGTTGGATTCTGGGAAACAAGAGGCGCCAGACCAGGTGCATCTTCGGGCACTTTGTAGTCAGTCACTGTCCAGAAACGGCTGCCAAGTGTTGAATCGGATATATTCTGTGTCATGGTCATGCCTCCTCTTCTATTTCATCGTCAAACGGAATATCGGCGCAGGGGAAGCGTTTCTCGAAGTCGTTGCGGATGTGATACACTAAATCAACCAGTGCGCCAATCCATACCGCAATGCGGTCTGCTGAATCGAACAATTCCGCAGGACGATGGTCGTGGACGATGACGCGACGCATCTCTGGATCCATTGAGATTGAGAAGCCGCCGTTTGGCGCATCCAGTTCGTTCAAGGCGAGCAATGCGCGGGCACGTTCACCCTGGTAGTTGTCCTCAATTGCGAGACCGACAGTCGCCCAGGCGACAACGACGTGGGCGTCTTCAATATAGTCGAGTTCCACTTCGATTGTGTCATCGACGATGAAATTGCAGCGTCCGTCCTCAAGCATGAGTTCAATGCCGAGTGTTTTGCCAAATTCGGCGAGGGAAGCATTGAAGGAATCTGGTAAAGGCATCATTTTGCCACCTCCTTTTCTGCAGTATAGGTATTGAGGTTTTCCTGCCAGTCGAACAGTGTTCGAAGGAAGTCATTGATGTAGTTTCTGAACGACTCTTCGTTCTCGAAGGCACCATCGTCAAAACGGTCGGTGAGATAGATGGCGTTTTCGGTTGTGTTCAATGATAGTGTCGCACCCTCGGTGCCACGCCAGAAGAAATTGCCCTTCAATGCGGATTCAGCAAATTCATCTGGGCATTCCCGATCACCTAAGTCGCCGACTTTGGCACGGCAATATGCGAAATACGCGTTGCCGTCAGGCGCAAAGAAGGAAAGCGTTGTGTCACCTGCGTCCATGCTGAAGCCGAATTCCTCCAGCGTCACTTCCTCAGGTGCCGCGATATTCTTGGCCATTTCTGCCAGTCTTTGTAGGTTGTCTGTCATTGTTGATACTCCGTTTGGGGGTAGAATAAGTTGTCTATTTTTATTGCTCGCTCTATTCTCCATGAGGGTAGGTTCGACCTCTTCGAGGTCGGAATTCATTTGGGATGGTTTCCCCCAGGTTTCGCTTCGCTCAACCTGGGGTTACTGATATTTGACCCCTTCGGGGTCTCTCACAGTTGCCTTGCCCTGTTCAATTACTGATCCTCATGTGGAATAGAGCCTTATTGCTTTGTTTTTTTTGATTAGGACGGGCATGCTTTCATGGGAGTGCCTTTATTTGAAATCAGGCATTGGCGGTGCGGCCAAAACAAATGCAGAGGAAATGAGTTTGCCCAAGGCGTCCGTACGTGTCAGTGCAGATTCAGGAACATCGATGCCCATGTTGTCTTCCACGGCAGAGGAAGATGCCTGCGTGATGGAAAGCGACGGTGCCTCAATGGATTTTTTCGATGATTGCGCTGGTTGTGCGGATTCAAAGTCCGCATTGTGAATGTTCGTGTTTGAGTTGATTCTGATATCCATTTTATTGCCTCCACCAAGATTACACGCTTCATCTTGAAAGGTTACATGTTTTTTAGAAAAATAGTCTTTTTATTTTCTCTCTGTTCCTCAAGAGGGTAGGTTCGACCTCTTCGAGGTCGTTATCCTGTAGAGGATTGCGTCCCCCAGGTTTCGCTTCGCTCAACCTGGGGTTACTGATATTTGACCCCTTCGGGGTCTTTTCCACAGTCGCCTTGAGATGAGCAATTACCTACCCTTATGGTGAATAGAGCCATTACTTTACATGCAAATCGGCGAGAAGTTCCTGTAACTTTTCTTTAGCACGGAATATGCGGACCTTAACGAGACTTTCGGAGACTCCAGTCTCATGAGCAATCTCGCGTATGGACAGTTCGCCGATTTGAAAAAGAGTATAAGCCTCGCGAAGGATCGGGGGCAGTTGTGCAAAGGCCTCGTTCAGACGTTTGCGCAGATGATCAAGGTCCGACGGCATCGTCGTTTCTTCCGTTACACCCAGGTCGCCATCCTTGATTTCATCGACGTATGTAATTTTGCTTGTGTCGCGTATATGATTTCTTCGAAGATTCCGTGCAATGGTGAAAACCAGGCCAGATACAGACGAATCATTATCAAGCAAATCGTCTCGCATTTCCCAGAGTTTCAGAAATGTATCCTGAACAAGGTCGCATGCTTCAGCGTATGAACTTCCTGTGGCTACAAGCCAGTTGGTCAGTTTTGGCGCCAGTCGTTTGTAATGTTCTTCAACTGTCATGGTTGTGCATTTATTCGATGGTTACGGAATCCAGATCGGCCTCTTCCTTACGTGCATCCTGCAGTTTTTTGACCCACTTCAGAACTTCTGCCACTGGTTCGATTAAATGATCAGGAATGAATTCCTCAATATGTCCTTTGTTCCATAAAGCATGTGCCAGGGGGACGTTTTCCATGATTGGAATACCCTCTGCCAATGCCGTGTCCCTGATGATTTTTGCGTTTTCACCTTCACCAGCGACAATAATTCGGGGCAATGGTGCCTCTTCTGCCCTGTATCGGATTCCAATGGCCAAGTGTGTCGGGTTTGTGATGACGACATCCGACTTTTTTGTGGCTGGGACAGGGTCTGGACCATTCAGAAGTTCATCTCGGAACTGCCGTTGAGCCTGCTTGATTTCCTGCGAGCCCTCCATTTCCTTGTATTCCCGCTTGACCTCGTCTTTTGTCATCATCATTTCCTTCGTAAAGTTCTTTCCTTGGAAAAGCCTATCGACGACCGCGATGACGATGTATCCGAATGCAGTATAGTACGCCAATCGTTTGAGCATGAGTTTCAGGCATGGGAAGATGTCATCGATTGTCCCATAGCACATTGTCAGCAGTTCAGGAATGGCTGCCAGGATAATCTTGTAAATCAAGTAACCGAGAAAGCATACTTTGACCACGTTCTTGAAGAACTCGAAGAAGTTCTTCTTGCAGAAGATCTTCTTTGCACCTTCCACAGGATTGAGTTTGGCTAGATTGGGCTTCAATGGCTCTAGCGTAAACAGAAATCCAATTTGAGCAACATTTGCCGCGATTCCGACGACCGCCGCCACCAAGACAAACGCCGCTGTATATTTCATGATGAAAATGACGGCCATTTTGGCTCCTTCATTGATTGAAGAGACTGGCCATTCGGCAAGACGTTCCCCCACGTATCGAATCAATGCACGGAAATCTTCAACCATAAAAACGCTGCAGATGGCGACAAGGCAGAACATCACGATAAGCAGTGCCGTCGAAACAATGTCTTTTGAAGTGCAGACCTGGCCTTTTTCACGTGCGTCCCGCAACTTTTTCTGTGTGGGCATTTCAGTTTTTTCGCCTGTGCTTTCCGCCATGGTCTTGGGGGTCCTCTATTGAAGCAATCTGCGCAGAGGTTCCAGGATGGCGCTGTCTTTTGTGTATAACAGCATATCCATGATGAATGGCAGATAAATGATTAACATGGCGATTCCCAGTGCGGATTTCACTGGCATAGAAAGGAAGAATACATTCAGTTGCGGAGCAGTGCGGTTGACAAGCCCGAGGCCAACGGTTGCAAGGAACATGATGATGATAACAGGGGCGGCAATGACAATGGTTGATTTCAGCATGGTGTCAAGAGCCGTTAATATTTGAAACGGGGTATTGGGTGCAAAGGAAATGCCTTCAGAGAAGACAGGCCAGAACAGATAACTCTTGTATAGCGCGGAAAGAAAAACAAAAATGACGCCGCCGACAAAGA
>JAGCTA010000457.1 GCA_017963875.1 Victivallales bacterium
CTGTTCAGCAGTCAGTTTGGCAGGCGCTTCAAGTTCCGCCCCATTCGCCATAATGTATTTTGCCTTGTATGAATAGAATTCAACCTTCGGAATGACTTCCCCTGGAACCGCGACTCTTGGATTTTCGTTGCCTAGAACTGCGCACTCGATTTCCCTGCCGACAATGTATTCTTCAATCAACAGTTTCGTGTCGAATTTGAATGCTTCCTCAATGGCGGCGTCCAATTCTTCAATATTGACCACTTTGGTCACGCCGACGGATGAGCCTGTTCGAGCAGGCTTCACAAACAACGGCATGCCAAGTTCTGAGATAATTTGTTCGCTGGCAGGTCTGTCGATGCCCTTGTGCAGCACAATCCATTTGGCGACTCGAATGCCCGCGCCAGCAAGCAGCCGCTTCGCCAAATCCTTGTCCATGCAATTGGCGCTGGCGGCCTGTTCGCACCCCACGCAAGGCACATTCAGCATACGGCACAGCCCTTGGATTGCGCCGTCTTCTCCGTTAGTACCGTGAATCACAGGAAACAACAGGTCAAACGGATGCTGCACGGCAGAATTAAGTTCCTGCAATACGGGCTTGGCATCTTCGGAGAGAACAGGAAACACAGGAACACCGTTGTCTGACAACTTGATAGTGGATGGGTCGTCTGCATTGTCTAGAAAAGCCTCGTCTGGATAATACTTCCAAATTCCCTTCTTATCAATACCAGCCAGAAGCACCTCGAACCTGTCACGATTCATCGCACTGAGGACATTCCTCGCAGACTGCAAAGACACTTCATGTTCAGCGGACTGACCACCACAAACAAGACAAACAACGTTTTTTGACATGATTTTTCTACCTGATGCTCCCCTATTCTCTCAAGCCTGGTTCTAAAGCCAACGACGATGCGACCTTTGTGATTGCAGATTAAAGCAACTCAGCGATTTGCACGGCGTTGAGCGCCGCGCCCTTGAGCAACTGGTCGCCACAGACAAACAGCGCAAGACCCTTGTCGCAACTGAGGTCGTCACGGACACGCCCAACCAGAACGTCGTACTGCTCGTTGCTATCCACTGGCATCGGGAAATAGTTGTTCGCCGCATCATTGACGATTTTGACGCCTGGGGCCTTTGCGAGCGCCGCAAGCGCTTCGTCCACGGATACCTTTCTTTCCTGTTCGATGACGATTGACTCCGCATGGGAGCGCAAGACTGGAACACGCACGCATGTCGGGCAGACATTGATGTTCTGGTCATGCATGATCTTGCGCGTTTCATTGACCATCTTCATCTCCTCTTCGCAATACAAGTTGTCGCCAATGGTGGTGTTGTGCGAGAAAAGATTGAACGCGTATGGATGCGGAAGGACCTTTGGCACAACGGGTTCGCCTTTCAGATATGCCATCGCTTCCTGCTTGAGTTCCTCCATCGCCAAGGCCCCAGCACCGCTGGCACTCTGATAGGTGCTGACGACAATGCGCTTGATTGGGGAGATGTCGTAGAGCGGCTTCAACGCGACCAGCATGATGATGGTCGTGCAATTCGGATTGGCAATCAGCCCCTGGTGTTTCTTGATGTCTTCTGGATTGACTTCTGGAACGACCAGCGGAACTTTCGGGTCCATGCGGAACGCACTGGAGTTGTCAACAACCACCGCGCCCGATTCAACAGCCGCAGGACCGAATTCGCGCGTGCGAGCCGCGCCTGCGCTGAACAACGCAATGTCAATTCCCTTGAAGGAGTCTTTAGTCATTTCCTCGACGACAAGTTTTTCACCCTTGAAAATGACTTCCTTACCAGCCGAACGCGACGATGCCAGAAGACGAAGGGACTTTAACGGGAAATTGCGTTTTTCCAGTGTCTTAAGCATTTCGACACCTACGGCACCCGTCGCTCCAGCAACTGCAACATTGAATGATTTGCTCATCGGCAAAAACTCCTGAAACTTTTTTTCTTACTTTTTCTTGGATTATACACTTTTCACATCACATTGGGTGTGAACTGAATCAATGTATATTAATATATTGTTTTAATACATGAATTCAAAATTGATTAAGGCGTTTTTCTGGAATTTCAGCGAATATAGGGTTAAATTAGTGAATTCTTGTAAATGTAGCGAAGGGCAGGACGAACATCATGTAAAGACGATGGAGAAAACGGACGAATGAAACGCATGGGTACAAAAGCGCGAAAGACACTGATGGCATTGCTTGGAATGGCAACATTGATGCTGCTTTCCTCATGTATATTCATGAAACCAAGTTATAGCGGGGAGCGCGTCTCATTGACGCAGTATCCATATAACGGTGATGAAACGCCGCGAGTCATTGTCACATTTTGTCCTGCTTTCGCCCTCCCCCCTCCCCCGCAGATTTCGCCTGGAACCAAAGTAGAACTTTTGGCTGATGCCCGACCGTATCGCGACGATGGAGGCGTCTGGTCGGACGAGGCGATGAAATATGACTTGGATACAATGCAAGCCGCTGGAATCCAAGGAGTCCTTCTGATGATTCGTCCATCGGACTTGATTGACGCCGCGCACATCGAGCGAATTCGCCAGTTTTTTGCGCTGGCTGCCGCTCGACGCCCTGTCTTTTCAATAGGGCTGTACATCTTTTCCGATTCGCCGATTGACATGGGCTCAGGCAATGTCGCGCAATTCCTTTCGCAAAACGGCTTTGCCGCCCTGCCCTCTGGACTGTCTGTTGTCAAATCAAAGTCGATGCTTGTCGTGTTTGACGTGAGGAAAATACGCCTCCATAGGCAGAATTATCAGGAAGAAAGACAGTTTGACATCCACACATGGGATGGCAAGGAGAAATTCATAGCGGATAGTTCCATCGCCATGCTTCGGGCCGCAGACAACGGCCAAGTGGTCTTGGCGACGAATATCGCACAGCATTACTGGCCGATTCCTCGTGGCGACGGGTCGTTCCTGGCCAATTCGCTCCGACGGGCCTTTTTCTTAAAAAGCCCCGTCATCTGCATCCATTCGTGGAACTGGTTCAATGACGGCAGTTTCATTTGCCCGAATACGTTGGACTTTTCATTGTTGAACACTGTCCTGAGAGAAGAAATGGATGCTTTGGAAGAACTGAGACTCAAAAAGGCCACAGACAATGTGAATTGACTGTCAGATGCAAATCTTCAAATAGTTGTGAATTATCTGTTGACATGGTCTCGTCCTCATCAAAAATGTTATTTGAACAAACGCTGCAAGACATTGGCCTTGACGGCGTCTTCAAGGCGTCCATGCAAATCAAATCCATCAGAAGCATCGGGGACGCAGAGGTTTATCGTTATGATCTTCCCAATGGCAAAGCGGTCTTGCTGAAAACATACAGAAAAAGTTCCTGGATTGTGAGGAAACTCATTGGACAGCGGGCACTTTGCCGTGAACACGACAATCTTAATTTGTTTCACACAATGGGAATCGTCCGTGTCCCCGAACCATACGGCATTATAGACAACGATACAATCGCATGTGAATTTCTTATTGAAGCAGAGACATTGCAAAGCGCGAAACGATATGATGAATCAACCATGCCATCACGGGCGTTTTTCAGAAAACTCATCGATGCCATAAGGCAAATGCATGAACATGGCATCTGCCACGGCGACCTCAGGCGGGGAAACCTGATGATTGACAAACTGGGCAACCTCTATGTCATAGATATCGCCACAGCAATTTGCGCCTCCATTGAAACCAATCCGCTGAAGCGATTGATATGCAAGATACTAATGAAATCAGACGATTATTCGCTCGCGAAAATCGTCAACAGTTACTATCCTGATTTGCTAGACGAAGAACTGGCTGCAACCTTGCATAATCCACCATGGTATCTCAAATTGGGGCAATTCTTGCGTCATGACATCTACAGGAAACTGCGTTTGACACATAAGCACAAGAGACAATGACAGTTGTTCAAATAGAAAGGCTCTATTCCCCATTAGGGGCGGTAATTGCTCATGTCAAGGCGGCTCTGCGAAGACCCCGAAGGGGGCAAATATCAGTACCCCCAGGTTGAGCGAAGCAAAACCTGGGGGACGCAATCCTCTACAAGATAACGACCTCAAGAGGTCGAACCTACCCTCTTGGGGAATAGAGCGAATAGAAAATGCAATCTGTTTTTGGAGAACTGACTTGATATGAATGCTAACGGAACAAATGCATCAACATCAATGACGGATATTAAAACGACTGTCGTCACTGCCAGTGACAATGCGTTCGCATGGGGATCGCTGTTACTGGTGGCAAGCATGCGTTATAATGGCATGCTTCATCCTGTTGTTGTCGGAACGATGGGGTGGAAGGACGATATGAAGCAACGTATCCTTTCTCTCGGCAATGTGACTCTCCACGAATTGCCAAAATCAAGACAATGCGTCGCTTGTCAAAAACCCATACTGATGGGCTGTGATGAGGTTAAAACTGACTGGGTTGGCTGGGCCGATTCAGATGCAGTGTTCGTTGGCGATTGCTCTGAATGGCTTGTGGGAGACGATCCAGATGAAATCGTCATCCGAAAGTACTCGCCGCCGCCGCCAGATTTCACAGAGAAAAACATCGAAATCTGGAAGCGTGATGTCAAGCGTATCTGGGGTGAATCACTGGAGAACAGTCGTTATTCAACTCGAATCAACACGGCTTTTATAGTCCTTCATCGCAAATGGAGAAGGACACTTGAAGCATGGAGAACGCAGATTGAAAATGTACTTCCGAAAGATGTAGAAATAATAATGAAGCACGGTTCTCCTTATTATCAAACAGATGAAAGCGTATTAGCCAGTCTTCTATGCTTTCTTCCAGATGCCCCGCTGGTAACGGAACATTACAAATCCAATGGCAGTGTGGATCGTAATCGCTACTTTGCGCATTTTGCCTACAACCCCA
>JAGCTA010000458.1 GCA_017963875.1 Victivallales bacterium
CGAGAGTCCCTCGTTGACGGCATCAAACGCGCCACGGACGTCATGGTCGCGGGAAAAATCTGCGTCGTATGCGGTTATGGCGATGTCGGTAAAGGCTGTGCGCAGTCGTTGCGCGGCGGTGGTGCGCGCGTGCTTGTCACGGAAGTCGACCCCATTTGCGCATTGCAGGCAGCAATGGAAGGCTACGAAGTCGTCCGACTTGACGATGTCGTTGCCAAAGGCGACATATTTGTAACCTGCACAGGTAACTGCGACATCATTTCCGCAGAGCAGATGAGCGCCATGAAAGACCATGCCATCGTCTGCAACATCGGCCATTTCGACGATGAAATCCAGGTCGCGGAACTGCGTGCCATTCCAGGCATCCAGCGTGACGAAATCAAGCCTCAGGTCGCGAAATACATCTTCCCCGATGGCCATGCCATCATCCTGCTTGCGGAAGGCCGTCTGGTCAACCTCGGCTGCGCCACAGGCCATCCGTCATTTGTGATGAGTTGCTCCTTTCCAAACCAAGCGCTTGCTCAGATAAAACTCGCCAATGAGGACATGCCAATCGGTGTGTACCAACTGGACAAGAAACTGGATGAAGAAGTGGCGCGTCTTCATTTGGATAAACTCGGCGTAAAACTATCCAAACTCACGCAGAAGCAGGCCGATTACATCGGCGTCCCCGTCGAGGGCCCTTTCAAGCCAGACTATTACAGATATTAAGCCGTTGACTTGGCCACTTTTCTCATGCAATCACTCCTGACCAGCATCTTTCTTTTCACAGCCTATCCGCTGTGGAGCGAGACATTTCTGCGTCAAGATTTGGCGTTCCTCCAGAAAAGCGGCTGTCCAATTGTCGGCACGTCGTTGTACAGCGGCGACTGCATACCGAAGGACGACTGGCCGAAGGTGCGAGTGCTTTCGAGCGATGTACCGCCACACAGTACGCTGACCCGTCGTCGGTCCATTGTCGGTTCGATGGTTCGCAAAGCGATTCCAAAGCGCCTCTACACGTCGCTATCACTTCATCGACATCATGCACAAGTTGAACGTCTGGAATCATTTGTACGCGAAATCGGCGCAACGCATATCCATGCGGAATTCGCGGATTTGGCGGCACTCGTCGCCTCTGAGGTCGCGAGACGCTTGAATATCACCTATTCCATTGGCATCCATGCGTTTGACATCCATGTTAGCCGCTTCGACTTGTCAGACATCCTCTGCAACGCCAGTGCCATCACCGTCTGCAACCGCGCCGCCCTGGACGCATGCAAACGGCAGTTCCCGCAAACCGACAGTCTTCTGCATTACATCCCGCACGGAGTCAATCTGGAATTTTGGACGCTTCGTGGCGAAGAGCAATCTCCGCGCATACCATTTCGCGGCGAAGAGCAATCTCTGACGAATGCTCTATTGCCCCTGAGTACCGATAAATGCATTGCTCAAAGTGCCAATGAAAAGACCCCGAAGGGGTCAAATATTAGTAACCCCAGGTTGAGCGAAGCGAAACCTGGGGGAAGAATGCATCCAAAGGATTCCGACCTCGAAGAGGTCGAACCTACCCTCAAAGAGAACAGAACATCAACTGAGTCATTGGAGATTCTGTTCGTCGGGCGGCTCGTGGAAAAGAAAGGCGTCCGCATCCTATTGGAGGCTCTCGCCATTCTGCAAAAGCGCCAAAATGCGCCGAAATGCCGCTTGACGATTGCTGGAGACGGTCCGCTACGGGATGAACTTGTGCAATATACGGACGAACTGAAGATTCCAGCCTGCTGCTGGGCGGGCGTACTTTCACAGGAGGCACTGAAACTCACCATGTCTTCGATGTCCTGCCTCTGCGCTCCAAGCATCGTCACAAAGGACGGCGACCGTGACGGCATTCCAAACGTCATTTTGGAAGCGATGGCGACGGGACTACCTGTTATCGCATCGCTAGTCGGCTCCATCTCGGAAGTCATTACCAATGATACAGGCTGGCCAGTCGCGGACATCACACCGCAGACATTGGCTGAAACCATCATCGAATTTGCCAACTCAACGGAGATTGAACGCAAACGACGCGTCGTCAATGCAAGACGGCTTATCGAAAAATCGTTTGATGCACAAAAACTAGCCTTGGAAAGGCGCAAGATTTTCATTCACCAACAATCATAAAACTAACTAACATGAAACATCAACTCAAAGAACTAATTATGGTAGCAACTATGACAGCCAATGCCTTATTCGGAGCCGTTGCAAGCACATCTGTTATTGGAGACTGGTCGGTGAAGGTCGAGTACAACGGCAAAAGCGCCGTCGTGGCAATTCCACCGTCCGAAATCTACGACGTCGTCAATGAAGAAGTGATTATCAAAGACTACAATCCAAAGGCGAGCGGCTGGCTGCGCGGCAATCCGCCCGCTGGAATAAAAACGCAGGAAACGACTGCGAAATTCATGCTTATCGAATCATCGATGAAAGTCGCGTCCGCGCCTGGGAATGATGGAATCGTCTATGAAAATGGAAAAGACTACCAAGTGACGCCTGAATGGGGAACCGTCGGGCGGCTTCCCGAAGGCAGAATACAACCGAATCAAAAGGTCTATTTGAGTTACAGGCACTTCAAAAGGCGCTTGGATTCAATCGTCCTGGACGCCAACAGAGCCATCGTCTTTCGTCCTGGCAAACCTCATCCCGCCACGCCTGAACAGCCAGAACTGGCACAAGGAGAACTTCGTCTTGTGAATATCTGGCTTGATGGACCAGTCAAAAAACTCGATAACGAGATCAATGTCTATCCGCTTTCCGAACAGACCTACCCAGAACTCCCGCCGCAATCTCCATGCATTGCAGAACGTTTGATACCAAAGACATACAAAAAACTGAAGAATGGCGAAAAAGTCCGTATCCTTGCATGGGGCGACTCCGTCACCGTCGGGACTTTTGTTCCCGATCCAGCCACACAGCGTTGGCAGATGCAATTCCTCAGCCGTCTGAAAGCCGCGTTTCCCAAAGCCGACATCGAGATGATGACCGAGGCATGGGGCGGGCGGAACACAAACAGTTATTTCGCTGTCCCCTCAGGCGAGCAACACAATTACGAAGAAACTGTCCTTGCCAAAAAGCCAGACCTCGTTGTCACGGAATTCGTCAACGACGGTGGTCTTGACCGCGCGGCCACCTATCGCAACTACGGTCGCATCCGTGACGATTTCAAGGCCATCGGCGCGGAATGGATTATCCTGACGCCGCATTACATCAGACCTGACTGGATGGGATTGAACAGCGAAAAGAATGTCGATGAAGACCCAAGAAAATACGTGAAGGCGGTACGAGAATTCGCCGCCGAAAACAACATCGCCCTTGCCGATGCATCGCTTCGCTATGGCAGGCTCTGGCGACGCGGCATCCCCTGCTCTTCCCTTATGATGAACGCCATCAACCACCCAAATCCATTTGGAATGAGTATTTTTGCAGACGCATTGATGGCACTTTTCCGCTAATGCCAACTAGACATGTCGGCATTTTAATATCATATTATAATTATAAAATTCGCTCTATTCCCCATGAGGGTCGATGTTTGTATATGCCCACAAGGTTAAGCGAAACCTGGGGGAAGTCATCCCCTAAAGGATTCCGATCTCGAATAGGTCGAACCTTTTGGGGAACAGAGCGATAAAGAAATCCAATGTTTTCCGCATTATGACAACTACAAGGAACCGTATCATGAAACAAATCACATGCCTTTCCCTTCGTTCTTTGGCCATAATGGCAATGTTTTTCGCACTGTTTTTGCTGCACACTGGCTGTAAATGCGTATCGAGACCCGCTGCACTCATTGACGGGCGGAGCACCGTCATCGCCTGCGAAAAGAAATTCCAGAAGGTCGCTGACGACTTGGCACTCCACCTGAAGGAAATCACGGGCGAGACCATTCCCGTCAATCCAGAGCAGCCATTGCCTCCAGGAACCTATACGCTACGCATCCTTCAGACGCCAGAAGGCGTTGACGCGTCATCTCTTAAGCCAGAAGAGGCTCGCTGGCACTTCGGCCCGATGGAAGCCGTCTTCTATGGCGAAGGAAATTTCGGTCCACGCCACGCCGTCTATGCATTCCTGGAAGACGAACTCGGCGTTCGCTGGCCAACGCCAAATGACATCGTCTGCCACAAGACACCCATCATTTCTCTTGACAAAGCCGACGGAGTCTGGATTCCCAAACTTCTGAGCCGTGAAATACGTCCTGGCAACGGCAAATTCCTTGATAAAGACGCTCAGTTGTGGTTCGAGCGTCTCCGCTGGGGCTACCACAACACACCGCCGTTCGGCCATGCGTTCACTGCATGGTGGAAGAAATACGGTAAAGAGCACCCAGATTACTTTGCAATGGTCAATGGACGCCGCTATCCAGTCTCAAGCACAGGAGAGTATCGCGAAGACGTCACGGCTTTTTTCGATCAGGATGCGCGCATGATCTCGCTCTGCCCAAGCAACCCAGCCGTTGCAAAGCAGATTGTCGCCAACTGGGACAAGAAATCAGCCTATATCAACATCTGCGAGAACGACTCCCCCGCACATAACGCCTGCCACTGTGACAAGTGCCTCGCCCTCGACCCGCATCCGTCGCAGAAACTCGACAATTTCATGTGTGCAGACCGCTATATCTTTCTCGCCAACGAGGTTCTCAAGGAAGCACGCAAATACAAGCCAGATGTCAAAGTCTCCATGTACGCCTACAATGCCTCACAGCAACCCTCTGTCAACATCAAGATGGACCCGTCCATTGTCCTGGGTATTGTCCCGACGGATTTTCGTTTGTCTGCCCTTCAGGAATACATCAACGGCTGGCGGCAATCTGGCATGATGGAATTCAAATACCGCCCCAACCGCCACTGGTACTATCCACCGATGGGCTACCCGATCGGCAACGCCCGCCATTTCTTCGATGTATTCCAGTTCATGTACAAATCTGGCGCAACGAACTTCGATTATGACGCGCCATCGAAAAAATTCGATTTCTTCCGCTATTACAACGACTACATCCTCATGCAAGCCATGAAAGATCCAGACAAGCCGTTTGAATATTGGGAAAATGACTTTGTACAATCATACGCAGGCGATGCTGCTGCAGATTTGCTCGACTACCTCCACTTCTGGACCGTCCTCTGGGATACAAAAATCAATCCGAACCTGGACAAACTCGCCAACCTAGGCAACTGGCATAACTTCTCACGGCAATTCGCCAAAGAAACCGACCAGTATTATGCCCAAGAGGACTTCACAAAATCCCTGGCATTCCTGAACAAGGCACTCAAACGCAGTTCACTGACCGCCGAACAGCGCAAACGTCTGGAAGACCTGAAAACATTCACGGAACACGCCGCGCTGATGCGCCAAGCATTGTCAACTCGCAAACGCAGCGACATCCAAGCAATCCGCGATTTCCGCAAGGCACATGGAATGCCTGAAATCATGCAGTACGAATATGACCTCGGCGACTACATCGGCGTCAGAATTGATATGCTTCAGGAGTTTGCAGAGCCTGTCATCGACCTCCCGATTTTCTGGCACTTCAAACTTGACAAGGAACGCAAGGGGGAAAACCAAAACCTACAATCCGCAACCGACTTCTCAAAATGGGACGGATTGATGCCAACCGATGGTCCATGGGAGAATCCAAAACAAAGCCATCCGCACCCAACGCCTGAAATCCGCGAAAAATGCAAGGGATACGACGGTGTCGCATGGTATGCCTGTGAATTCGAGGTTCCTGCAGACTGGAAGGACAAGCGTCAGGTTTTCGCCTATTTCGGTGCCGTCGATGAATCCGCTGATGTCTGGCTCAACGGCAAGAAGGTTGGAAGCCATCCCTTCATCCAGCCCAGCGACTGGGAGACACCGTTCCACATGGACATCACCAATTTCATCGATTGGTCACAGAAAAAACAGATTCTGACCGTAAAGGTCACCGACAACCTCGGCGCTGGCGGCATCTGGAAACCATGTTTCA
>JAGCTA010000459.1 GCA_017963875.1 Victivallales bacterium
GATGGCACTGACTGTCGTGGCACTGAACGATGACGTCCCCCCGAAGGAAGACAGGGGACTTCGGCTGTTGTACACGTTGCTTAGCAGCACCATTTCCCCAGAGGACAGGGAGCGAATTCTCAGAGAGGAATATTCAATCGAATCAACCATGGAGGAAAAGAAGATGCACAGCATGTTTTACTATGCAATGAAAGACAGCATGAAAAAAGGACGTATGGAGGGACGTGAAGAGGGGGAGAAACTCGGATTGCAGAAAGGGGAGAAACTCGGTTTGCAGAAGGGGGAAAAACTCGGATTGCAGAAAGGAGAGAAACTCGGATTGCAGAAGGGAATTGCCAAGGCATATCGGGCTATCGTTCAAAACCTGCTTTCTATGGGGAAAAGCAAAGAGGAAATCCAGTCTCTTCTTGCCATCCCGTTAAAGGAGGTCACGAGCATCATCGGCACCATTCAAACTGACGGCTGAAATTGCCAATAGCATCCCCCGATGCAGTTTCCAGGAGACCATGGGGGAGGCTTTTGAACAACACTCTATTTCTCATGATGGTTGGTTCGACCCCTTCGGGGCTTTTCACGTTCTCATTGTCATGCGCAATTACCGACACTCATGGGGAATAGAGCGTTACGACAAAACGCAAAAAAAAGGCACGAAAGCGTATGGAATTTAGCAAACACTGCACAAGCATTAATGTGCTGATATAGGAACTTCAAGCAGTTCTTCCATACGGCAGCCAAGCGTCCTGCTGAGTGCGAGGAGTGTTTCGCCAGCCGCATGGTTGATGCTCTTCGCTCCGAGTTCATACTGCTGAAGTGTGCGAAGATTGACCCCAGACTTAACACTTAACATCCGCTGTGTCAAACGGCAGTTCTTGCGCATTTTTTGCAGATTGGTCGTTGGTTTCCTTGCGTCAAGAATCCTGTCGATGGCATCTGCCGCACGCTCTTCACTTGCTTCATGCATTGCAGGATAGAGTCCTTCAAGTTCCAAAATGGAAAGGCGGGAATGGAGTTCACGAAAACTCCAACCGCCACGCCATTGGACAAAGGCAAGAATCCAGCCACACCAATAGGCGGACGAGAGGTCATAGCATGTCTGAGCAGGCAATGGCAGGGCGACGTGGCCTGATTTTCGGAGTACTTCAAGCACCAGTTCCGTGCCTGACATTCCAGATACAAACATAGGAACGCCGTCTCCAAACTGTTTTGCAATGCCCGAGGTGATGAAAAGTGACAGGAAGCCGTCAAGATCAAGTCGTTGGCATTCCCGAGCATAGTCAAATGCCTCTGCGAGATTGCGCATGGCGTCGTCAAGGTATTCTTCATTGTAGGCGTGGATCATCGGGTTTTACCTCCTCTCGTATGATGTCGCGCATGAACAGCCCTGTGGAAACTTCGCGTTCAAGTTCGGCTCGATATGCCGCACGTGCCTCTTCATCACGCAGTTTTCTTCTTGGAAAGTAGATATGACGCTCTACTGGAGAATAGGACACGTATTCAATTTTCTCAAAGGCTTTAGGACTTTTGAGGACAATTTGCTTGCCAAGTTTGCCAAGGCGCATTGCGTATGATAGTTGCGCAAGGGAGATTTCATTTGAGACGAACGCTCTGGCGAATGAAAAATAGGAGTCATCGGCACGATAGCCGATGATCACATCCGCATCATCGACAGGTGGCATGAAATTTACCACAAGCCATTCAATTCCGCGTGCCATGACAGGACTGGAGATGCGAAGTTGGCGATTCTTCATGAGGATAGCAAGCCAGTGCAGGATGGTATATGGTGCTACGTCAAGGCAAAGTAGTTTCAATGAGCCGATTTCCAATTCGTATTGGTTCACATAGCCTCCAATTTGTTCTGTGCAGGCCCATTCGCGAGCAAGTTCGATGTCCTCTGTGCAGTAGAAGCCTCGCCCATAGTCATTATAGTCCTTCTCTTTGCCATATTGGGGCTTTGACACTATTTCTGGGGATCCATGGTATATTGTGATTTTTTTCATTGACTATCTTACAGGGTAGTTCTGGAGGCAAACGCTCCGTTCTGTGAACAGAATATTCAAAATATACTTCCAGAGAGTTAGTTTTCAAATGAAAACCATACGACAGATTGTTCTATGTTTCAAAATCTATTGCGTCTTGTCTATGGACAAATACTGCCGCTTTGCCTTAACGCCGTTGATTTCTTTGGAAAAAGATGTACCTTTTAAATGCGAGTTAAATTTGATGTTTGAAAAGAAAACAACAAGGGAAAAAACATGTTGATTGACATTCATGGACATTGCTTGAAAAACAAGGATTTGCCATTGCATCGTGGCGACGAGCCGTTTGTCTGGCCTGAACTTCTGTTGGAGATGCATCGTGAAATAGGAATCGACCATGGGGTGCTGTTGCCAGTCATCGGTCCAGAAAACACCTCGGTCACGCAGTCAGTTGACGAGGTGCTGGATATCGCACATGAAAGCAACGGCCATTTCATCCCTTTCCTTAATGTCGATCCTCGAATGTTGTATAATTCTCCCAATGCGGATTTGTCATTCATTATTGAACATTACAAGGCTAGAGGCTGCAAGGGCATTGGCGAGGTCACGGCGAATTTGTCATTCACAGATCCGCGTTGCCTAAATCTGTTCAAGGCCGCGGAAAAGAACGATATGCCAGTGACGATCCATATCGCGACTCGGGAAGGGGATATCTACGGGTTGATTGATGACTTGGGATTGCCGCGCCTGGAAGTGGTTCTTCAGAAATTCCCAGGCCTTAAGATACTCGGCCATTCTCAGACGTTTTGGGCGCATATAAGCGCGGATGTCAGTCTTGCCACATGGGGTGGCTATCCGCGCGGATCTGTCGTGAAGCCAGGGCGGATTACCGAGTTGATGCGCAAATATGACAATCTGCTTGGTGATTTCTCTGCTGGAAGCGGTTTGAATTCCCTGATGCGTGATCCTGTGTTTGCATACGAGTTCATTGATGAATTCCAGGACAGGCTTTTTTATGGAACAGACCTTTGCCAGCCTAAGAATCGCAATAGCAGCATTTTCTTCGGGCTCAGGGATTTTCTGAAAACGGCTCTGGAGGAAAAGCATATTTCCAAGGAAGCATACGAGAAAATCACACATCTGAATGCAGAAAGACTTCTTGGATTGTGACGCTGTCTTGGAACGGATTCACGCCAACTCAATCCAATACCGTTGAATGACGCCCACATGGCTGATTCCTATGGGGTCAGCCACTTCGTTTTCCAGTTTGCCTCCATTGGCTATGATGACCTTTTGGGAAGCACAGTTGTCTTTGCCGCAAGTCACGAGCACGCGTTTCTCGCCGCTCATGCGGCATATCGGCAAGAGAAGATGAAGCATTTCTGTCGCATAGCCTTTCCTGCGTTCGGATGGGCGGACGCTGTAGCCGATATTCCCCCCAAAACGCAAGAGCCATGGCGACAAGGGATGACGAAAGTCCATCATGCCGATGACCTTGTCATCTGTCTGCCTGATGGCCAGAAATACTTCCGCAGTAGAATAATTTTCCCCGAACTTGTTGCGCAAACGCACATCGAATTCATTCCATTCGGAAAAAGAATTGACATCCTCTAGTCCTGCGCAACCATGAAGGATGTCGCCATTTTCAATCATTTCTGATTTATAGGCCATTACCTGCGCTGCGTATTCAAACGCATCCTTGGCTTTCTTCAGTATTATTTTGTCTGTCGTCATCAACGGAATTACCATTGGAATTTATGTTGTTCTCATGAACAATGGGCGTCAGGCAGTCATGTCCGAGTCAAATGAATGCGTGCGCCAAAAGCACCTTGCGACAACAAGGCTGATGCAAACAGTGAACAGGTCCATGATAGGCTGCACCCAGATGATGTTTGTGACAAAGAACAGGGCATTGAACAGAATCATCAGCGGTATGTCAAGCATCCCCTTGCGAATTAATGAAAGAATGAAAGCGGTTCTTGGGCGGTTGATTGCCTGGAAGAAGGAGTTGATGGTGGAGGTCATCGAAAACAGGGGAACTGACAGGCAGAGAATCCTGATGAAACTTGTTGCATATCTGACGGTTTCGTCATCGCGTATGAACATCAATGCCATGGGCCTTGCAAAAATCTCAAGTAGAATGACGACAGTCATCAGGGACAAAAAAGACACTTTCATTGTCGTGTAGAGTATGTCCTTCAGTTTTTCATGCTTTCCTGCGGCAAATGCGTATGCCATGAGCGGCAAAGACCCCTGGGTGATACCCAGCGAGATGTGGTTGGGAAGCAGGTCCAGTTTCTTTGCGATTCCCACGGCAGCAATGGTACGGTCGCCGTGGCTTGCCACCAGGCTGTTCAGGACATTGTTCGATATCGCTGACAGAAGCATGAGCAGAGCCGATGGAAGCCCCACGGACATGACTTCAGCCGCCATCTTCCATGGCACGACTGATTTCAACGGATGAAATGAAAGAGATGTCGTTGAACGGCTTCTGAAGACAATATAGGCAAAATACAAGACGGAAAACAGGTTGGAAATCATTGTTGCCAAAGCGGCTCCCGCCACACCCATTCCAAATCCGAACTGGAAAATGAAGAACGGGTCAAGGAGAATGTTCAGAAGGGCGCCGAGTATAAGGCCTGTCCCCGCTTGTTTTGCATATCCTTCCGCGCGGACCAGATGAGCGAGAAACGTGCTTAAGACCGATGGGACGGCACCAATGGTGAAGAACCAGAAGAAATAGTCCCTCGCGTATGGCAGCACCGTTTCGGATGCTCCAAGAATACGGATGAGTCTGTCGCCCATCAGCCATGAAATGACAGACAGGAACATCGAACTAGAAAAGGCACCGTAGAAGGAAAAAGAGGAGAACATGCCACTCTTTTGACGGTGTTTCTGTCCCAAAGATCTGGATACGGCACTTCCCCCGCCGATCCCCCAGAAATTGGATAATGCCGTAATCAAAAGCAACAATGGAAGGGCCAGCGCAATAGCGGCGACCTGTTCTGGCTGGTTCAACCAGCCTACATATATTGAATCGGCATAGTTATAAACAACTCCAATCAGTTGGCTGGCGATGGTCGGCAGAGCCATTGAGGCAATAATGCCCAGAGTGGATTTCTTCTGAAAAAGGGTGTCTAACCCGCCATGCTTGTCTGTCGTTCCCATGTGAGTGTGTTTGTGACTTCATTTTTCGTATGTAATCAAATGTTTAATATAATTCAAATAACATCCTTTTCTCTGTTGATTTCTTCAGATTCTCTGATAAATTTGAATTTGGCAGAATTGTGGATTGTTATAGCACATTGGAGTTTGTGATATTTAGATAACCTGCAAAAAGAAAAAGGAATCCAACCATGGTATTGAAAAGAACGCTCTGGATTGTTTCGCTGTCGCTTGGCATCGTGCTAGCGGCACAGCCTTTCATCTCTTTTGAAGAAAATGAAAACTGGTCAAAACGGTTCAGCATTTCTTCTGATCTTAGCCATGCAGTTGTGCAGGAACATGCATACGAGGGGAAGAACAGCATGAAAGTTGAAATCCCAGGCTCGAAAAAAGATACATGGCCTGGCTTTTCAATCTATTTATCTGAAAAGGATATCGGCGATTTTCCCACATTGCAATTCAATGCCTGGCATGAGGAGCAGGCTAACGTCAGTTTGTCTGTCCGCATTGATTTCAAAGGTCGGAACTCCATTTTCACTGGCGTCACAATCGCGCCGCGTTCAAAAGTGCCTGCGGTGCTGTTCCTCAATCAAATGGACCCCAATGGAAAGCGCGTTTATCCATTTAGAGCCTTCATCTACCGTCGGATGCCGCGAAACAATGTGACTCTCTGGTTTGACAATTTCCGATTTGCCAACAACCCGCCGTCTGGCAATCCCATCGACTATCTGCCGCCTGCTGGATATCGTCAGCCAACAGCCCATGAGCGGTCTATCGGCGCACAGTTCTTCCGCAGAAACTGGATGACGCACGTCTTCCCGAATGTTCGCCCGCTGCCGTCGGATTCATTGGATGTCGTTGTCAGCGTCAATGCCTGCCCAGGGGAAACTGAGCCTGCGACACTGTCCTTTTTCGCATTAAAAAGCATCCAGTCGTCCTCGTTGTCGGTGCCCGCACCTCTTGTGGGGCCAGGCGGAGCCGTCATCCCCCCATCTGCCTTTACGGTTTACCACATCCGCTGTCTGGACAAACGGACAACGTACCAGGCAAAGGCATACTACCGTCAGATTCCCATGGTGCTTGACAGGGCAAAGGTGTTTCCTGTTCCAGCAGACACGGCGCATTCCTTCTGGCTGGACATTGCCGTTCCAGAAGGAACCCCCGCTGGTGTTTATAAAGGAAGCGTCCGCGTGACTCTTGATGACGCAGTTCAGGAAATCCCAGTCTCTGTCACTGTGCGGCCGTTTTCCCTCCCGTCTGTCGCCAAGCAATATTTTGGAGAATACTACACGTCTCCCAACGGTTTCCCGAAAGAGCAACTGCCGAAGATTATAGACGAGGACTTTGCTTTCATGCGCAGTCTTGGCATGACGAGCATTGGTCTTTGTTTCTCTCCAGATACCCAATTCTGCAAATATGCCGACGGAAAAGTTACCATCGAACTCAAGGATGATTCTTTGTTCGTGGTTGCCATGAACACATACGTCAAGTACGGATATCCATGCCCAGTCATCTTGCTTGACGATCCAGGGTTCCTTTTTGCGCAGCGGAATGGAGGGGAGGACAATGAAGAAGTGCTGAAGGCAGTCCACTGCGCCTTCTGGATTGCCATGCAGGAGGAATGCAAAAAGCGGGGGTGGCCTGAACTCATCATCCAGCCTGTCGATGAGCCAGGCTGGCAGTCGAAAGACGCTCAGGATAGGCATGTAAAAATGCTGAAACTGCTGAAGAATGTTCCAGGTCTTCGCACGGAGCAGGATGGACCAGGCGATGACTATTTCTTCAATGTCGCAGGCCCGTATTCAGATGTCTGGACATTCAACGGCAGCCTGGCAGCCCCAGACGTGATGGAAAAGGTCTATAAGGACGGCAAGACAGTGCTTTTCTACAACTGCGATGTGGAGAGTTATCGTCCTGTCATTGGCAGATACAGTGCAGGTTTCTTTCAGTATCTTTCCAAATGTCATGGACTGTTGAACTGGGCTTATCGCAGTTTTCGCGGCAGTCCCTTTGATGATTTCGATTATGTCAGAGGCGACACAACGAATTACTATCCATCATTCGCTGACATTGTCGGCGGTCCAGGCATCGGGCTTGTTTCCACGCGCGAAGGAATTGATGATTACCGCTATGTCAGTTTGCTTCAGGACCTCATTGCGTCCCGCCCAGGCCTTGCGGCTGATGAGGCGAGAAAAGTCCTTGACGACATTTTTAACAGCATCACCTATAGCCCAGCGTTGCGTAATTGCGCATCATTCACCATAGCATCAACTGATTCAGATGGAAATGCGCGGGTGACAGGAGATTTCAATCTTCCCAATGGCTGGAGACTGGCCGATTACGACTTGGCACGAGAAATCATTGCAGGGCAGATTATGAGACTGCTTGGTGTTGATGCAAATGCCACAGCCGTACGTACTCCTGTCCTTTCTGCTATCCCTGCCAGCAAAGATATGGCAAAGGCTGCCGATGCCGATGAAGGAACTGCTTGCTCCGTTGTCATTCCAACGTGTTCCGTCGTGCCAGTCATTGATGGCGTTCTGGATGACGCTTGTTGGAAAAATGCTGGAAAAATCGGTGATTTCCAGTTGATTTCAGGCGGCAAGCCCGAAAAGCAGACGACGGCATGGTTTACTACCGATGGCGTGAATCTCTATATCGCCGTGGAATGCGATGAGCCGCTGATGGAGCATATCATAGCCAATGTCAAAGCGAATCAGGGGCCTGTCTATTCAGACGACTGTGTCGAAATCTTCCTGGATCCTGCACATAAAGGCAAGGACTATATGCAGATTTGCGTCAATTCACTTGGATACAATTTCGTGACATCCTCCAAGGGCAATTGGAAGCCCCAGTTGAAGACAGCAGGCCATTGCGACAAGGACAAATGGTCTGTCGAGGTCGCCATTCCGCTGAAGTCGCTCGGCCAGCGTGCCAATTCCATTGGCCTGAATGTCTGCCGTGAACGCCGTCCATTGGAGGTATTCGAGTTATCCTGCTGGTCGCCGACTGGTAATGGCTTTGCCACGCCAAGTCGTTTTGGTTCAGCGACATTCGGCCATGCATGGCTGAGCCATGTCAGTCTGGATAATCTCATGCTTGGAAACGGGAGCATCACCGTCGATGTCATCAACCCTGCTTTGGATGATGCGCAAATCACCATTGTGGGCGAATACACGTTGAATCAGGGAAAAGAATGTGTGCTTCAGGAGTCCTTCACAAAGAATGTCACTCCACAGAATGAAACGGCAACCTTCACACAGCCCGTGCGGCTTTCCATGCCTGGGCAATTCCATCTGATGCTCACCGCGAAAAATGCGGCGGGGGATGTCTTGGAAAAACTGACAATGAATAAGGCAATTCTTCCAGCAATAACAACGGAGATGAGTTCGCCATTTGTCGATCATACTTGGAATGCAATTGTTTCCGTCAATTATAATCCAATGCCTGGAGAGAAGATAAATCTTGCCATTTGGCCAGAATCCGTTCCAAAGAGTCGAATTGATTTGCAGTCATCGGATTGCCGTAAATACGTTCTTACTCTTTCCAACGGAAATTTCCTTCCGCGTGATAGGCTGATTCTTCAACTGACAAATCAGAAATCCGAGGTGCTAGGAGACAGTGGACAGCGAGTTCTGACAAAATAGACATGCTTTCAGTGTTTCCCAAAGCCTATGTATTTGCAGTTGCGTCAACGCTGTTGCTTGCGGCCGCAAGCCTTCTTGCGCCTCTGACGTCGAACGCTGCGGAAAAACTTGAGCGAAAACCTCGTCCAAGCGCCGAATTGCCTCAGTTCCGCAAATGCACAGGTATTTTCCCCGATGGTTTCAATGGAGGGCATGTCAATTGGGTTGACGTCAACAATGACCTCAAGCCAGATCTTTTCATTGGAGGACGACTTTTCATCAACCAATCAAACAGAGACTCGTTCAAATTTGAGGACGCGACTGCCGCTTCTGGCTTGAAGGGCGGTGCGCCGCTCCTTTGCATTGATTTGGACAATGACGGCTGGGCGGATGTTGTCACGGCAGGCGTGCAGGTCCTTAGGAATAACGGCGATGGAACATTTACGTATATCGCTGATTCTCTGGGCTTTGCCCCGAATCAGAATGCTATGACCCTTGCGGCTGGGGACTTGGACGGCAATGGCTTCCCTGATATCCTTATTGGCATGAGAGAGGATTGGAATGACGGCAATCCCAAATACTATCCGTTCCAGTGCTGGCTCAATGACGGAGGAAAAAAACTGCGTGAGGCCGCCGCAGACCTTGGCATCAATGCGTCATCATACTCAAGAGGCGTTCTAGTGCATGACATTGACAATGATGGCAGGCAGGATATTTTTGTCGCAAATTACCGTTTGCAGGCCAATTTCCTCTGGATGAACCGACGGGGACTCAAATTTGTCAACGAGGCAAAAAAACGAGGCGTGGCAGGACGATTTGAACCTCATCGATTTCATGATAAACTCACCAGACAGGACTACGGTTTCCTTTATGGTCATTGCATCGCTGCTTGCTGGATTGATTTCGACAATGACGGACAATTTGACCTATGGGTTTCAAATCTCGCCCATAAATTCGTCGGAGTGACGGGCAGACGGAAACTGTCCTTCGATTGCCGAGGATATCTTTGCGATGATTCTTCTGTATATAAGAACAATCACGGCTTTTTCACTGACTGGCGCCAGAATCTGCGCATCCCCGTCAAGCCTATCGGCAACCAATCGCAGTACAGAGGCGATGAACTTTGGGCGGGTGCGACCGCCGCCGACGTTAACAATGATGGTTTTCAGGATGTCTTCGTCCCTCAAGTCTATAACCTGGACTATGCCCGAGCACTGCTTTATGTCAACTGCGGTGGCGTTGGTTTTGCCGAGGGGGCGATACGTGCGGGTATCCAGCAACTGGATACCTATTGCGGCGCCTGGGCAGATGCCAACGGCGATGGTTTGCAGGATTTGCTCACGGCAGGTCGAGTATGCGTCGATGCAAAGCCTGAGTGTGCTTTCTATGTGAATGAAGGCAACGATGTCATCAAGCAAATGACGACGTGGCTTCAGGTGACCTTGCGTTCCACACTAGCGGGGGGCACCGCTGTCGGTGCCGTCGTCCGTGTGTCCGCTACAGGGTTTACCCAGACACAACTTAATTCCGCGGGTATCAGCACGTATGGACAGCAGAATTCGCCTGCGTTGCATTTTGGATTTCCGCAGAAAATTGAAGAGGCAGAGGCGGAAATCCGCTGGCCAAATGGACATGTCTCAAGACACCGTTTAAAATGCGGCCAGAATCAAGTCGTGACATCTGATGTGAGATGAAATGATATAATTAGTGTATGCAATAATTCCCTATGCTTTCGTGACCTTTGTGGTCATTTTGTCATAAATCCTTTCTTGCATAGTCACTATGCGTGGGTCGCATGTGCGCCAAACTACTTCAATAATATCTGAGAAATCATGAAACGAATTTAGCAAACACTGCACTGGCAGAGGATTGCGTTATAACTTATTTGAAGAATAACAAAACTAGGCTATATTACATTTTTAGATTAAAAATAAACTAAAATAGTTAATTTACAATATAAAAATGTCAATACTTTCATGGCTAAATGAACAAGAAAGAAGAGGGCGAATCTGCTTCTCGCTGTCTGAAATCCAAGAAAGATTTCCTCAGAAGACCCGTTGTGTTCTAATCAGCGAGTTATCCAGGTTGAGGAAGCACCATATACTCTCCAATGTTCATAGCGGTTTTTATGTCAAAATACCTGTGAGATATACTTTGGACGGCATTGTTCCTCCGGAATATTACATTGACCAGTTGATGAAGCATATAGGACGACCTTACTATGTATCACTTCTCACTGCGGCACAATTGTATGGGGCTGCACACCAGTCTCCACATCGTTTCTGTGTGTTTACCATCCTTCCTAAAATGAGCCTCTCAGAAGCAAAAAATCCAGTCGTCTTCTGGGGGTATCGACAACGGATACAGCAACAGTTGCTAATCAAAAGCAACAGCGAAACGGCGGCTGTGAATTTTTCCTGCCCAGAATTGACAGCGGTGGATTTAATCCAGTATTCCCAATATATAGGAGGACTTTCCAGAGCCGCTACCGTACTTGCTGAACTAATTGAAAAGACTGATTTTTCAAAGGTTGATCCGATACTCTACCAATACACGTCGCTTGCTTCTTTTCAAAGACTAGGATATATTTTAGAAGATGTTCTTGATGAAAAGAAACAAGCAGATATATTATATAGTTGTTTATTAAAAACAAACCTCAATTTTCGTTGGACTTCACTTTCCAAGCAGAAGAAGACAGATAATTCAATGGCACGTTCCAGTAGATGGCGGATTATAATCAATACAGTCATTGAAGTGGATGATTTATGATTTATCAGAATGCGATAATTGAATGGAAGGCACGGATGCAATGGCAACAGGATGTGCAGGCCGAGCAGGATTTGCTCCTTTGCCGTTGTCTGGTGGCTATCTTTGGAGATGAGTTTCTGGCAGGTCATGTGGCTTTCAGAGGTGGTACGGCATTGCACAAACTCTATTTTCACCCCCAGCCGCGATACAGCGAAGACATAGATCTTGTTCAAATCAATGCAGGTCCCATCAAGCCGATTCTACAAAGACTAGGAGAGGCGCTTTCCTTTATGCCTAACAAGGTTATCAAGCAGAAACGCTATAACAACACCCTTCTTTTCCGTGTTGGTTCGGAACTTCCCCCATTTCCTCAAATTCGCCTGAAAATTGAAATCAATTGTTTTGAGCATTTTACTGAAATGGGGCTTGTCAAAATGCCATTCGCTATTGACAACCAGTGGTTCAGCGGCGAATGCCAATTGACTACCTATTATTTGGAGGAATTGCTTGGCACGAAACTTCGTGCACTTTACCAGAGACGAAAGGGACGTGATCTCTTTGACCTATACTATGCACTGACTAATGCCAAAATTGATGTGGAAAAAGTCTTGGCATGCTATCAACGGTATATTTCATTCACGACAGAACAACCGCCCTCCTATTTGCAGTTCATCAACAATATGGGGGAGAAAATGCAGGATCCTGAATTTCTCGGCGATTCCACGATGATCCTTCGACCTGGCATCTACTATTCGCCACAGAACGCTTATCAACTTGTACGAGAAGCACTCATCGAACATTTACCAGGACGGAGAAAATAGCAGGTCATTAGGTCTAGACTCCATGAATATCCAATGTTTTTCAGCGGATGAAATGGGTGGGCGACCACGCTTCGGGGGAGACGCGCGGCAGAGCACCGTCCCTGTGGAGGTTCTTGAGCACCCATGCCATGTTGCGGGCAAGCGTGCGCATCGTCTGCATTCCCTCAGCATCCTGCTGGACTTCACCTGCTTCGCGTCCAAAAACGATGTTCCAATACTGTGAGCCGACAATCAGGCAGTTCACCATTTCAAAGGGCATGTTCAGACATTGGAAGGCGGCCGTGGAGCCACCACGACGGGCGACAGCGATGCTGGCAACGGGTTTGCCTTCAACATTCTTTCGTGCTGAGAAAAGAGCACGCTGCAATACAGCCAGCAATGAACCATTGGGCTGACCATAGTAGGTGGGCGAGCCGACGACAATGGCATCCGCATCAGCGAGGCGTTCCACAAGGCGGTTGCAGACATCGTCGTCAAATGCGCAACGTCCCAATTTCTTGGTTGCGCACGCATAGCAGCCAATACAGCCACGGACAGGTTGTGTTCCAAGCCAGAAGGTTTCCGTTTCAATGCCTTCCGCTTCGAGTGTCTTGGCGATTTCCGCAAGTGCCTGTGCCGTGTTTCCGCTCTTGTGCGGGCTTCCGTTGATTAATAGTGTTTTCATCTGTCTTTCTTTTTTGTTGTTGAGCGGTACTTGAGAATCCATCAAGTACCGCCATGCAATTCCTTATAAAATCAGTCAAATTTACGTGGAAGAGGGTTCTGGCGATGGCATTCGTCGATGACTGCAATCTGCTGGAGAACCTGCTCTGGCGTCACGGTCAATGCGGCACCCGTCGTGATAGCGTCGTAAAGATTGTTGTAGAATCTTGCAGACATTGAATTGAACAGGTCCTTGTCTTCATCGGTAACGTCCCAGTGGTCCTCGTGGAACTCAAGTTTGTCTGAACAGTAAGACGGCCCTGGCAGTGGCTCGCGAATCAGTTTGATTGCGGGTGCCTCTTCTGGAATGTAATATTTCCAGTCCAGATGGGACATGTTGCCCATGAGGCTTCCGTAGGTACCGTAGATATGATAGACATACGGTGTGAAATTCGTGTTGGAGCAGACTTCAAGGTCAATGACTGGACGGCCTGGATAGGACAGGATGACTTTGCTGAAATCCTCTGCATCGCCAAGGCAGTTGACGACGGCCTGGCGTGCCCAGACATTCGGCATGATGTCGCGCCCGATGAATCCCAGCGCCTGGTCAAGCGGATGTGGCCCTGTATTGTAGAGTCCGCCTGCGTTGTATGACTGTAGCGTCTGCCAGTCATAGCGGCGGGCAAAGCCGTTGAAGGCGATTTTTACCATTTGCAGATTGCCGAGTACGCCTGACTGCACGACTTCGCAGACCTTGCGGTAATACGGCGCAAAACGTGACTGCTGGAATACCGCCAGCAGGCGTCCAGTCGTTTTCGATACGGCAATGAGTTCATGGATGTCTTCTGCGGTTTTGCCGAATGGCTTTTCCGAAAGGACATTCAGTCCAGCCAGCATGATTTCCTTGCTGATTGGAGCGTGCATGTGGCTGAAACTCGAATTCACGACAAAATCCAGTTTAAGAGATTTGTCATGAATCATTTCACGATAGTCCTGATAGGATTTGCAGCCGTATTCCTTCTCTGCGCGTTCGCAGCGGTCTTTCAGAAGATCGCTGACGGCGACAATCTCGAATTTCTCCTTCTGGGTCTTCAGATATTCCGCATGGATATTGCGTCCGCTGCGTCCTTGCCCGATGATTCCTACTCGCAAGACTCTCATCACTCGACTCCTTTTTCCTTTTGGAAATTATGATTTAGGCATTCCAATATGGCGATTCTCCATTTGGATTACATATAATAATATATCTAAAAAAACGTAATTGTCATTTGACTTTCTGCAAGTATGAGGTGTATTTTATAGTCATTTTTAGCAATTCATATTCACCTTAAAAAACACGAGAACTAACCATGAAATTTGCATTGTGTATTGGAAACCGAGGCTTTTTTCCAGAAAAACTACTGATGGCGGCACGTGAGGAAATTACGACTTGCCTGGCAAAACAGGGCATTGACGTACTGTGCTCTCCAGCGGAAATGACACGCTTTGGCGCCGTCGAAACATACGCGGAGGGCCGTGCATACGACCGATTCCTGGCTGAACACAAGGGCGAATACGACGGTGTCATACTCACACTTCCAAATTTCGGAGACGAAAACGGCGCAACCGAGGCATTGCGCGACTGTGGCGTGCCTATTTTCATTCAGGCATATCCAGACGAACTTGATAAGATGGATTTCGCATCTAGGCGCGACTCATTCTGCGGAAAGTTCTCCATTATGGACGTCTTCCACCAGAACCAAATCCCGTTCACGGCCTGGCCTCCGCACACCATCGCTCCCTCATCGCCTCGCTTCGCAGAGCAGATTCGGCAGTTCTCGGCGGTCTGCCGCATTGTGAAAGGCCTGAAACGCCTGCGTGTCGGCGCCATTGGCGCACGCCCGACCCTATTCAAGACAATCCGTTTCGACGAGACGGCTCTCCAGAAATACGGAATCACAACGGAGGTGTTCGACAATTCAGACCTGCTCGTGAGAATGGAGAAGATTAAGGAAGACGATTGTGACCTCAAGGCGAAAATCGAACGTTTCAAGAACTACGCAGATTTCTCACAGACGCCAGCCAAATCAATCGATACGCTCGCTCGTATTTCGCTCGCGCTGGATAGGCTCATCGCCGAAAATGAACTGGATGCCATCGGCCTTCGCTGCTGGAGCGACTTGCAACTTACGGCGAAAGTCGCCCCCTGCATGGTGCTTGGCGAACTCAATGACAGGGGAATTCCTGCCGCGTGCGAACTGGATGTCGGCAATGCCATCGCAATGAAGGCATTGCAACTTGCGTCTCAAGAGCAGGCTGCATGTTTGGATTGGAATAACAACTATGGCGAAGAAGAGAACAAGTGCATCCTTTTCCACTGTGGCTCGACGGCACAGAAACTCATGACCAAGAAGGGCACAATCATTCCGCACAAGATGTTCGCAAAGGTCCTTGGCGCAGAATGCAGTTACGGTTGCGATGTCGGTTTCATCCGCCCGATGGATTTCTCGTTTGCCTCGACCACGACTGAAAACGGCAAGATGCTGTACTATTCAGGTGAAGGCAGATTTACGGACGAGCCGCTTGGCGAAGGATTCTTCGGTTGCGGAGGTGTCGCAGAAATCAAAGACCTCCAGAAGAAACTCAACACTATCGGGTATGCTGGCTACCGTCACCATGTCAGCATCACGCCTGGATTATGGAAGAATGCGCTGGATGAGGCTTTCACGAGGTACCTTGGCTACACACGAACAGAAATCTGAACATGAGTTATCTTGGAATCGACATTGGCTCCAGTCAGACAAAGGCCGTCGTTTTCAGCGGAGACGGGCGGCAACTCGCCTCATCTGGTGTTCCGTATCAATACACGGTGCCGCAGATCGGCTGGATGGAACTTGACGGCAATACGGTGCTGTCCGCGGCCTTCAAGGTGCTTTCCGACTGCGCTTCGGCAGTTGCCGCCACAGACCCCGTGGAGACAATAGCCGTCTCCAGCCAAGGGGAGGCTTTCTCGCCAATTGACCGCGATGGCAGAATCCTCGCGCCTGCGATGATTTCAGGCGACTCGCGGTCTGCCGCAGATATTGATGAGTTCACGGCGAAGTTCGGTCTGGACAGAATCTATCGCATCACAGGACATACGCCTTCTCCGATGTTCTCAATCGCCAAGTTGCTCTACATCCGCAAGCACAGTCCAGACATCTGGAACAATGCAGTTAAATACCTTTGCTTTGAGGATTTGATAGTCAATGCGCTGACTGGCAAGGCGGTCATGGGATGGCCAATAGCTGGAAGGACGATGCTTTTTGACATCAATTCGCATCAATGGAGCGATGAACTGCTGGACGCAGTCGGCCTGGACAAGAGCCAGTTGTCAGAACCAGTGCCATCTGGAACAATTGTCGGAAAACTCCTTCCTGACATTGCTGACGGGCTAGGATTCAGCAGGGACATTTCTGTTGTCAGTGCAGGCCATGACCAGATCATCGGTGCCTTCGGCTGCGGTGCGACCACTCCAGGAACTGCAATGTATGCGGCTGGCAGTGTCGAGTGCTTTGTCCCTGTATTCAAGAGCAAGATTCTTTCGGATGAACTTTGCCGTTGCAATCTTTGCACGTATGACTTCGCGGAAAGGGGCAAATACGCTTCCGTCGCTTATTCGCTTACGGGCAGCAATTTCCTCGAATATTTCATTCGTGAATTCGCGCCAGACCTCCAAAAGGACTATTCTGCCATATTAGCCGAAATGCCAGATGAGCCGACGGATTTGATTGTACTACCTTATCTTACTCCATCTGGAACACCATATTTTGACACTGTCACGCCAGGTTGCCTCTATGGCTGGCGTTTCGGCCAGTCCAGAGGAAACCTTCTCAAAGGAGCCGAAGAGGGAATCGCATTGGAGATGAAACTCAATTTCGAGTTGCTCAAGAACAGCGGAATTGAGATTTCTCAACTCATCGCCACTGGCGGCGGTTTCCGCGCGAAAAGCAAGGTGCAGTTGCGCTCGGATGTGCTTGGCGTTCCAATTACAACCATAGACGTGAAGGAGGCGGGGTGTCGGGGGGCGGCATCGTTGGGAATGCAGGCGCTGACAGGACAGACATTGCCGCTTCCAATGGCGACAGGCATTGTCACTCCAAATCCTGAGAGAGTTGAATTCTATCAAGACAAGTTCTTGAAATACAAGACGTTCTCTGATGCCATGCGAATGCTTGCCAAATCGCTATCGTGATTTGGGACTGTCGCAAAAAACACACAACACTGTGTAATAGCGGAAGTGTGTTTTGCAACAGCCTCCATGAGCCTTTGGCGCAAGGCTCTATTCCCATGAGGGGCGGTAATTGTACATGGCAAGGCGACTGTGAAAGCCCCCGACGGGGTCAAATATCAGTATCCCCAGATTGAGCGAAGCGAAACCTGGGGAAAGCCGAACCAAAAGAATTCCGACCTCAAGAGGTCGAACCTACCCTCTGGGGAATAGAGCGTGGCGCAAATGCTTCTTCAGGCAATGCCATCAAACTTCCTGTGCGATTTTCGCAAGCATGTCAGGAATCTTGATTTTCTGAGGGCATTGC
>JAGCTA010000460.1 GCA_017963875.1 Victivallales bacterium
CAGCGGCCATGTTGTCAGGATGCAATGTACGGCCAGTGCCGCCGCCTGACGCAACGGAGAAATACTTCTTGCCGCGCTCGTTGCATTCCTTCTTGTAGGTGCCTGCGACGGGGTGCTGGAAGCGGGTTGGATTCGTCGAGTTGCCTGTAATGGAGACATCGACATTTTCCTGCCACATGATGGCGACGCCTTCGCGGACGTCATCGGCACCGTAGCAGCGGACTGCGGACTTCGGGCCAGTGGAGAAGGGGATTTCGCGCACGATGGTCAACTTGCCAGTGAAATAGTCGAATTTCGTTTCGACATATGTGAAGCCATTGATACGGCTGATGATGTAGGCGGCGTTCTTTCCAAGTCCGTTCAAGCAGACCTTCAACGGCTCTTTGCGGACGACATTGGCTTTCTTTGCAATGCCGATGGCGCCTTCGGCGGCGGCGAAGGATTCGTGTCCAGCGAGGAAGCAGAAGCACTTTGTCTCTTCGCGGAGGAGCATGGCACCCAGGTTGCCATGGCCGAGACCGACTTTGCGGTCGTCAGCAACTGACCCTGGGATGCAGAATGCCTGGAGGCCTTCGCCGATGGCTTCGGCGGCGTCCGCGGCTTTGACGGCGCCTTTCTTGATGGCGATTGCCGCGCCGACGGTGTATGCCCATTTGGCGTTTTCAAAACAGATTGGCTGGATGCCTTCGGTGATTTCGTATGGGTTGAAACTCTTTGCTTTGCAGATGTCAAGGCATTCTTCGATGGAATTGATGCCATATTTCTTCAGTGTGGCGAGAATCTGCGGTTCGCGGCGTTCGTATGATTCAAAAAGTGCCATGATTGTTACTCCTTATGCCTTGCGAGGATCAATACTCTTGACGGCACCGTCTTCAGCGGTGGTGCGGCCATACTTGCCAGTGGCTTTCGCCAGGGCTTCGTTGGCATCCATGCCTTTCTTGATGTTCTCCATCATGACGCCGAGTTTGACATATTCGTAGCCGATGATTTCATTGTTCGCATCCAGGAACACCTGCTTGACATAGCCTTCAGCCATCTCCAGATAACGGGGGCCTTTCTCAAGCGTGCCGTACATCGTCCCGACCTGCGAGCGGAGACCTTTGCCAAGGTCTTCCAGTCCAGCGCCGATGGCAAGGCCGTTTTCGCTGAACGCACTCTGCGAACGGCCATAGACGATTTGCAGGAACAGTTCGCGCATGGCGGTGTTGATGGCGTCGCAGACAAGGTCTGTGTTCAATGCTTCGAGAATGGTTTTCCCTGGGAGAATTTCAGCGGCCATGGCGGCTGAATGGGTCATGCCGCTGCAGCCAAGCGTCTCGACGAGCGCTTCCTGGATGACGCCTTTCTTCACATTGAGGGACAATTTGCAGCATCCCTGCTGAGGTGCGCACCAGCCAATGCCGTGCGTGAAACCTGAAATGTCCTTGATTTCCTTTGCCTGTGTCCACTGTCCTTCCTGGGGAATCGGGGACGCGCCGTGCTTGCACCCCTGTGCCACGCAGCACATTTGATCGACTTCTCGTGTGTTCATCGGTTACCTTTTGCTTTTTACACTTGATTCTTGCTCCGCCGCACTTCCCATGGGAGTATTGCGACGCCGAAAAATAAGAAAAAAACACTTTATAAATTAATGCTGAATCATGAAAACACAAATCGGCTGTCACTGCCAAATACCGTTTTTCAATATATATTATTATAATTCGCAGAAACGATTCTTTCAAGAAGAAGTGACCAGATGAACTATTCAACGATTTTGTTTGATTTGGACGGCACGTTGACAGATTCGCAGCAGGGGATTACCTCGACAATCGTCCGCGTGCTGGCGGAACTGGGCGTTGTCGGCTTTGCCGAAAGCGATTTACTGTGGTGCGTCGGCCCGCCTCTCAGAGACAGTTTTGTGACGTTGCTTGGCGAGGAGGGCGGTCTGCCAGACAAGGCGATGCGGCTCTATGAGAAGTTTTATGAATCGGGCGGCATGTTCAGGAGTAGCGTCTATCCTGGCGTGAAGGACGCTTTGGCGGAATTGAAGGCGGCGGGGTGCGTGCTGGTCGTCGTCACGGGAAAGCCTGTTTTTCAGGCGACGCCGATTCTGGAGCATTTTGGGCTTCTTGATTTCTTCAGCCATGTCATCGGGCCGACAGTCGATGACCGCGACGAGGACAAGGGGCGATTGCTTGCAAAGGCATTAGCGTGCCTGGATGTCCCTGCGGAACAATGTCTTTACATTGGTGACCGCGCAGGAGACGCCATCGGGGCAGGGGAGAACGGAGTGCCTTTCCTTGCCGTCAGATATGGCTATGGAAGCGACCAGGAACTTTTGGACGCGGGCGCAAAGGTGTTCGCGGATGTCCCCGCTGATTGGAAGAAAGTGATTTTTCAGTGATGCAGAAAGGAGTAGTTGTCGTATGAACAGGCTGATTTACGCGGCGAGCGAACAATGTGCGGACCTATGGTATGAATCTGGCTTTTCCGCGCCTGATTCATTTCTCTGGTTTGAAATTGACGGCAAACGGCATGTCGTCGTGTCCCCTCTTGAGGTTGGAAGAGCGCAAAAGCAAGTGAATGAGGGAGTTGAGGTCATCTCTTTTGCAGATGCGAAATCACGTTGGAATTTGGGCAAGGACAGTAGAATGGACGTGGCGGAAGTGATTGCCGCCATGTCTGCATCCAATGACGTGACGGTCTGGGAGGTCCCCGATGGCTTTCCCTTCGGGCTTGCGGAAAAACTGCGGAAGCATGGGCTGGAGTTGACTGCAAAAGCGGATTTTTCGCCGACAAGAGCGGTGAAGACACCGCAGGAAGTGGAGAAAATCCGAACAGCAATCCGCATGACTGAGGATGGCTAGAAACGCGCGTTTGAACTACTGAAAGATGCCACGGTTGCTTCCGACGGCGTTTTGAAATGGATGGGGGAAGTGCTTACCGCAGAATTGCTTGGCGCTGAAATCAACATTGCCATAGCGCGAATGGGCGGCGAGGCGAAGGGGACCATTACAGCGCCTGGCAGGCAAGGGGCCGACCCACATTGCGTGGGATTCGGGCCAATCCATGCTGGCGAGCCGATTGTCATGGATGTTTTCCCGCGAGACGGCAGAACAGGATACTTCGGCGACTTGACTCGGACAGTGGTCAAGGGGACTGCCCCTGAGATTGTCAGAAAGACTTTCGAGACGGTGAAGAAGGCACAGGAACTTGCCATTGGCATGATAAAGCCTGGTGTCATTGGAAAGGAGCCGCACTGTGCCGTCGCTGAGTTTTTTGCAAAATGCGGATACAAGACAGACCTTGACAGTACGCCTGCAATTGGATTTTTCCATGGACTTGGACATGGCATCGGTTTGGAAATCCACGAGGAGCCGAGGCTGTCATTGCGGATTGAGAAAGCACTTGTCGCGGGGAATGTCGTCACCGTCGAGCCTGGCCTTTATTATCCTGAATGGGGTGGAATCCGTATCGAGGACGACGTACTGGTGACTGAAGACGGCTGCGAAAAACTCTCTTCCCTTCCTGTCTTCCTGGAGGTGTAAATACAACGAATTTGTTGCCAGAGAGAACTGAAGATTTGTCCCTCTAGTCATTAGTCCCCCTTTTTTTCTAGGTTAGGTGTTTGACACTTCTGTCAACATTATTTATATTAGGTTGATTTATATTATTTTGCTCTTTATCTAGAGGGGGGGCGCTAGCGCGGTTGCGCTCCACCCACGGCTGGCCCGTCCTACGCCGCTGACGCGGCTGGGCAGGGCTGCGCTTGCCGCTGACGCGGCGGCGCTCCGCCCAAAGGGGTTCCCGCCGCCGCTACGCGGCTCACCCGACATTCATGCGGTTTCCGTGGGTTGCGGTCCACCCACGGCTGACCCGTCCTACGCCGCTGACGCGGCTGGGCTGGACAGGGCTGCGCTTGCCGCTGACGCGGCTTTTCTCAGAGGTCAAACCTACCCTCATGGAACAGAGCGAAGGACAAAAGATGTGCCGACTTGACAGACTACAACAACTGAAAGATGAAATCCATCGCATTGCCGAGAAGAATAATGCACGCAAGGTGTATGTGTTCGGCTCCTGCGCGCGCAGAGAGGAGACGCCTGAAAGCGATGTGGATTTTGTCGCCGACTTCAAAGAACACTCCACGCTCTTTCATGTTGTGGGGCTTGAACAGGATTTGGCTGATTTCCTTGGTTGCTCTGTTGATGTGGTGACTTTGGATCGTCTGGAATCAAATGATGCCTTTGCCAAAAATGTCAAAAAGGATATGGTGCTTCTATGAACGATGACAAAACCAGAATCGAACATATATATGAACATAGCCGCCGTATCTTGATGATGCTTCAAGATATTACTGAAGAACAGTTTTATAATTCGCCTACACTAGTTGATGCAATTTCTTTCAACTTTGCAATTTTGGGAGAGGCCGCAAGCAAGATTTCCATGGAAATGCGCGACAGTCATCCTGATATCCCATGGAGAACAATAATCGCAATGCGTAATTTCTTGATTCACGAATATGTGAAGATAATACCTCGCTATTTGTGGGAAACGATGCAAAATGATTTGGTCCCTCTTATCAAGCAACTTGAAGCAATCCTTGAACAATAAATTACAATAACATATAGAATTTCCCACTCCATGAAAGGAGAAACGAGATGTCTTACAAGTACTCTTGGACAGTCACTTCGAACTACTACTACGATGCAACGCTGACCACGGCGCTGCTGAAAAACGACCTCGACGATATGCTGGATTCCAGCGGCAGAGATACAGAGAGGTACAGTTTGTCCAGCAAGGGCAATCTCTTCGTCTGGCCCTCCGACCGCGAGAAGCAGCACGACACCAGTTATCACTATGAGGAGGAAACGGAAGAGCCGATGGATCCGCCGCCCGCCAACTCGACTTACCATTTCTACCAAAACTTCAAGATGGCCACGGGAATCAACTTCGCCGATTTGCGGAGTTCCGCGGCCGCGGCCGGATTGACCTCTTACGGCTACATCCCGAACGGACTCGGGCTCGCCGACAACACCTCCGCCGGGAATATCACCTTCGACTCGGATGGCGGAATTGATTTGGCGGGCAGCAACACGCTTGCCCAAGATATCACCTTCATCGACGGCGGCACAGTCCAGTTCTCGGACGCGGGTTCGGGGACTCAGACCCTGAATGGGCTGCTGGCCTCCAGAGATCTGGAATATATCGACATGGGCTTTGTGGAACGGG
>JAGCTA010000461.1 GCA_017963875.1 Victivallales bacterium
CGACAACTCGGGGCGACTGCTCGCCGCCTATCTCATCAGGCTTGACGACGACGGCTTTCTCGCCGAATACCGCCAGTGCGCCGCAGACACCGCCGTTCCCGAAGGCTTCTTCAGAATCTACTGCTATCTCGTCGTCGCCGAAAAGACCCCGTGGTTCAACGACCAGACCTACGTCGACACGCTGAATCCGGACGCCATCCGCGAATTCTTCCACGTCACCCACGACAAGTATTTCGAAAAGGTCGGCGGCGAGTTCAACAAGTCGATTCCAGCGATTTTCACCGACGAGCCGCAGATGTCCGCCAAGATTCCGCTGACCTTCGCCAAGGAGCAGACGGTCCTCCACATGCCCTATACGGACGATTTCCCCAAGACCTACAAGGCGGCCTACGGCGTGGATTTCCTCCCGACGGTGCCCGAGCTCATCTGGAACCTCCCAGACGGCAAATACTCGCTCGCCCGCTACCGCTACCACGACCATGTGACGGAGCGCTTCGCCAACGGCTTCTTCAAGGTCGTCTCCGACTGGTGCCTCGCGCACAATCTGCGCAACACGGGCCACCTGATGGCCGAATCCTCCCTCTACCAGCAGATGCTCTTCCTCGGCGAGGCGATGCGCAACTACCGTTCGTTCATCATCCCAGGCATCGACATGCTCTGCGACCTGACCGAATACGCGACCGCAAAGCAGGCGCAGAGCGTCTCGCGGCAGGACGGTCGGAACGCGCTGATGAGCGAACTCGACGGCGTCACCGACTGGGACTTCAACTTCATGGGGCACAAGGGCCACGGCGACTGGCAGGCGGCGCTCGGCGTCACCATCCGCGTCCCCCATCTCTCCTGGGTGTCAATGGCGGGCGAAGCGAAACGGGACTATCCAGCGTCCATCAGTTACCAGTCATCGTGGCATGAAAAATACCACATCATCGCTGACCACTTTGCGCGTGTCGGAGCAGCGATGACGCGTGGGACGGCGGTCTCGCATGTCGCAGTCGTTCATCCAATTGAATCGTACTGGCTCTTTTGGGGGCCGTCTGATCAAAGCGCAAGCGCGAAGACACAGGCGGAGGAAAATTTCACCAACATCATCAACTGGCTGCTCCACGGCCTGATCGACTTCGATTTCGTCTGCGAATCGCTCCTGCCTGGACAGGAAGTCCACGTCGAAGGCACGGAACTTGTTGTCGGCCAGATGCGCTACAAGTCCATCATCGTCCCACCGACAGTCACGCTACGCAAAACGACACTGGATATTCTCGAAATGTTCCAGGCTGCGGGCGGCGACGTGATTTTCTCAGGCGACGTCGCGACGCATTGCGACGCACTGCCATCCAGCCGCGCCACCGACATCGCCGCCAGATGTCGCCGAATCATGTTCTCGCAGGATGCCATACTAAAAGCACTCGAATGCAACCGTGAAATTCAAATCATTGATTCCTCACTCGGCAGCCAGGCAGAAAACATGCTATATCAACTCCGTGAGGACAAATCCGACAATGCACGCTATCTGTTCATCGTCAGGCATGAACGCTATGGCATTGTCCAGACATCCTACAGGATTCTTATCCGAGGACACTGGCAACTTGAATTCCTCGATACCAGCAATGGCTCCATTACGCCCATTCAGGCAAAACAGGATGGCGATTGGACAATCCTTGAGACGGAAATCTATCCGCATGGCCACCTTCTCCTGCGCATGACGCCATCAGAAAAGAGTATTGGTCAGGAGATTCCGCGCTTCCCCATCGACCAGGATGCAATCGAAGAGGCGACTGTCGCACGCGTCGAAGGATGGGAAATCCCGATTACGCTTGACGAACCGAATGTCCTTGTGCTCGACCAGGCAAAATGGCGTGTCAACAACGGCGAATGGCAGACCACGGAGGAAATCCTTCGCATTGACAACAAGGCGCGTGCGCTCATGGGCATGGAAAAGAAAACAGGCCACATTGTCCAGCCATGGGTCTATCCAGTCTCCAACAAAGTCCACGGCACGCTTGAACTCTGCTATGACATCGAATGCGAATGCGCCGTCAAAGGCGCATGGCTAGCGGCAGAACAGCCCGAACAAACGAAATTCCTCCTCGACGGCTCACCGATTGAGTTCACCGACTGTGGCTGGTGGACTGACGAATGCGTCAGAAAATCGCTTCTGCCCGAACTCACACAGGGGCGTCACACGCTGACCGTCATCAGAAACTACATGGACGACACGGACATCGAGCGGCTATACTTGCTTGGAGATTTCGGAGTTTCCGTCAGGGGGCGCAAAGCCGTTGTCACAGCACCTGTCCGCACGCTCCATTGGGGAGATGTCGCGCAACAGGGGTTGCCATTCTACGGTGGAAACATCACCTATCATGCGAATTTCACCTTGGACGCATCTGCGGCAAACGCCGCCCTGCGCATCCCGTCTCGCCAATACGATTTCGCGCCTGACTGCCGCGGCACCCAGGCAGCGAGGGAAATTGACTTTGTCGAATTCAGGGGAACACTCCTCAGCGTTTCTCTGGACGGCAAAGAAATCGGTGACATCGCCTTCTCGCCGTATCAACTTCCACTCGGTGCGTTGTCCGCTGGCAAACATGACATTGACCTCAAGTTATATGGCAGCCGAATCAACTGTTTTGGCGCTTTGCATCTGACTGGGCGCAAACGCTGGATGAACTCCGTTGCATGGCGCTCCGTCGGTGACGCCTTCACATACGATTATTCGCTCATTCCATTTGGAATCTTCAAATCAGCGGTCATTCTCTCGCTGTAGGCATAAGACACGTCTTTTTATTTGTGTATTTTTGTTTTCATGTGATATATTACCTGAAATCTTCAAAAAAGCCTGCGCACGCGCGCAGGCGAAAAATAACCACCAATAAAGGAAATCGCATCATGAGTCTGTCCATCTACAAGACCAAGCAGGAATGCGGCGTCGCCGCAGCCAAATTCGGGGCGGAGAAAATCCGCAAGGCCATCGCCGAAAAAGGCGAATGCCGCATCATCATCGCCACAGGTGCCAGCCAGTTCGACATGCTCTCGCAACTCGTCCAGGAACCTGGCATCGACTGGACAAAGGTCACCATGTTTCATTTGGACGAATATGTCGGCCTGCCCGAATCACATCCTGCCAGTTTCCGCAAATACATCAAGGAACGCTTTGTCGCCAAACTCCCATGCCCGCTCAAGGAAGCCAACTTCGTCCCAGGCGATGCGCCTGACCTCCAGGCCGCCGTTGACAAACTTGGTGAACATCTCCTTGACAAAATCGTCGATGTCTGCTTCATCGGCATCGGTGAAAACGGCCATATCGCCTTCAATGACCCGCCATGCGATTTCGATACGGAAAAACCATACCTCATCGTCAATCTCGATGAAGTCTGCCGCAAGCAGCAACTCGGCGAAGGCTGGTTCCCGACTTTCGATGACGTTCCCAAGCAGGCGGTCTCCATGAGCGCACGCATGATCATGAAGAGCCGCTGCATCGTCAACACCGTTCCAGACGCTCGCAAGGCATACGCCATGAAAATCACTTTCGAGGGCGACATGACCCCGATGCACCCCGCATCCATCATCCGCATCCACCCCGACTGCGAGACGTTCTGTGATGTCCCCGCCGCCGCTCAACTCTGCCAACTCACAAAGGATGTCTGCAGCAAATGAAAACCTTTGATTTACAAGTCAACGGCGCATTCGGGGTCAATTTCGCCGACCCGAACATGACCGAGGACGCGTTCATTGGATGCGTGGAGAAAATTCTCGATAAAGGATGCACGCGCTTCCTGCCGACGCTTCCAACCTCCTCGTTGGAGACCTATCGCCGCAATCTGAAGATGATGAACCGCATCATCGACAGTCACGGCCTGCGCTATGCGATGCCTGGCTTCCATATTGAGGGGCCGTTCATCTCCAAGGTTCCAGGCTATGTCGGCGCACACCACCCGCCATACGTCCAGGAGCCGTCCATCCCATTGCTGGACGAGTTCAACGACTTGGCTGACGGCAAGATTTCCATTCTGACTGTCGCTCCAGAAATTCCTGGAATGTATGAACTTATCAAGCATGCGCATAAACTCGGCATTGTCGTGTCCATCGGGCACAGCAATGCATCCGAAGACGATGTGCTAAACTCGGGTGCCGATACGATGACGCATCTTGGCAACGGCCTACCCAACCTGATTGACAGACACCACAACCAAGTCTGGTCGGGCCTGGCCAACGATGACATGACCATCATGGGCATTTGCGACGGACACCACATTCCCGCACTGATGCTCAAATGCTATCTGCGCTGCAAAGGCCTCGACAAGTTCGTCGCCGTCAGCGATGCATGCGGTGTCGCTGGAATGCCGCCAGGGCGCTACAGTTCGTATGGCAACGAAAACGCCATCCTTGAACCAAACGGACGCTATCACAACCCTGAAAAGGGTTGCCTGGTCGGAAGTTCCAGCCTGCTCAACGGCTGCGCGGATTTCCTGCGCCGCGAACTGCATCTCCCTGAGGCGGACATTGAAAAGGTCTGTTGGATCAACCCGCACAAACTGATGAAACTTGAGCCGTAAGACATTTTTCTCGGTAACGCCCGAGCACCCGCTCGGGCGTTTTATTCTTTATTTTTGACATCAATGACTCCTTGGAAGAAAAATCTGATTATCCTTTGGGCCTCGCAGTTCATGTCGAGGGCTGGTTTCGACCTGTGCATGCCATTCATGCCGTTGCTTCTGCGTGAAACTCTTCACATCAGCGAAGAATACCGTGGCCTCTGCGTTTCAATATACACGTTTGCGAGTTTGACGAGTCTTTGTATCGCCACCGCCTTCTGGGGCATCATCGGCGATCGTTACGGGAGCAAACTCATGCTTCTCCGCGCCAGTTATGCCGCCGCCATCTTCTATCCGCTACTTGCACTTGCGCCGAACTTCTATGTTCTGCTTGCCATACGATTTATCTGCTCGTTCTTCTCTGGAACCGTCAATCCCGCCCAGACACTCCTTGTCAGCACAACGCCACCCGAAAAGCATGGCTTCGCTCTTGGGACGCTTAGTACAGCCACATCGAGCGGCGACATGCTTGGCTTCCTGCTCGGCGGCCTCATTGTCGAATACTTCGGCTACACCACCGCATTCATGACCTGTGGCGTCATCTATTTGGTCAGCGCCCTTTTAGTCCATCTCTTCATCCACGAGGACTTCCACCGCACAATTCCAACGAAAACAACCGTCAAGGAATCTCGCTGGCAGTCGTTCCGTCGTCTCGCGACGCCTGGCGTCACATGGTTGCTACTCCTGTTCATGCTCAACGGACTGGCGACCCGCAACGACAGCCCGTTCGTCCCCATGCTGGTTGAAACAATCAACGGCTTCGACCGAGCCGCTTTCTTCACGGGCATCGCCAGCGCCGCCGCCGCTTTCGGAGGAATCCTCTCTGGAATCGCCATCGGCCGCCTCAGCGACAAATATAGCCCGAAAATGCTCTTGACATTCGTCATTGCTTTGACCGCAACTCTGACTGCAACGCACGCATTCGTGCCAAATATCCATTCGCTCATCGCCATCCGTTTCGCGACGCGTTTCGCCGCTGGCGGTCTCCAGCCGATTCTTCTGGTCGTCCTGTCACGAATCACATCACCTGAACGCAAGGGGACGTTCTTTGGCTGGTCTGGAAGCGTCAATCAGGCGGGCGGAATCTTCGCCGCGCTCCTCAGCGGCACCGTCGCCTACTACGTCGGCGTCCGTGGCATCTTCATCTCGTCTGCCATCATCTTCTTCATGATGCTGCCATTGTCCATACCGATGCTCAAGGCCGCCGCCATTGAGGAAAAAGCATTGAAGTCTTCGAAATAGTTTCTTCCTATCACAAACAACAAGGAGTTTCGACATCATGACGACCAAGATTCCACGCTTATTCTGCCTTGTTTGCATCCTTGCCATCTCTGTCATCGCCGAACCTCTGATTGTCTCTGAATGGACTCCTTCCAACAAAAACGCGACATCCAGCAACGATGGCATCCTGTCTGTCCGCGGCAACGGGGAGGATTGCATCTATTGGCTCTCCCCCCAAAAGACCTTTACTCCTGGGACCGCCTATTGTATCTCATTTCTTGCAAAAGGCGATGATGCTTCAGGCAACACACTGGTGTCAGGACCTCTTTGCACAAACGTCGATGTCGGTATTCCTCCAGCCCAGTGGAAGCGCTATTCCAATATCTTTGCGGCTCCTGTCACTCCCAAAGGCGAAAACACTCGCATCCGTTTGGGGCAATGGCATCTCAAAGGCTCCGCGTCCTTCTCCGACCTCACCATCGCTCCTGTCATGCCAGTCTTTCTGGAAAGCAACGGTATCGTCTTGGGAGACGGAGAGCGGATTTCAACCAATGAATACCTGTTTCAGCCTTTCTTCAACTCTCCTAGCCGTAATTTCTCCAGGCCACTCCATAAAAACAACGCCATTTTCAATACAAGCCGCTGGGTATTCAACGACAGGCTTTATATCATCTATAAATTCCAACTTAATGGCCGTAAACAACTTAGCGGAAGGGTGCAGGCATCCGTACATTACCACGTGGGCGGCGTGCTGAAGGCTGAAGTCAGCAAGGACGAAACACAGTGGATTCAAATCGGAACTTTGGACAAAAAGGGCCTCCTGGACGCCCAGGTGCCCGAGTCTTTCTTCCCAGCAGACACGGTCTTCCTCAAACTCTCCGCAACCACATCCGAATCAGGCGATATCCGAGATGCCGCGCCTGGCTCCTTCCAAATCGGCCAACTCTCCTACAAAGCGACGTTGACAGGACCGCCCGTCGAAATCACAGGCACGACGTCTTTCTTCGAGTTGCCAGTACAGGATGATTCACTCGCAGTAAAGGTTAAAGACCTCGGCGATGCAATGCCTGGCGACAAAAGCCATGTCACATTGAGCGTGAAGAATTTGAAGGATTCAACATTGAAATTGACGCCGCACATAGTTCTAAGCCTTGCTAACAGCGATATTCGCCTAGAGTCAAACGCGTCTTCATTGACACTCAAGCCCCAGCAAGAGCAGGAAGTGACAATACCCTATTCCATCACGGACGTCGGCGACTGGCGAATGGTCATTTTCCTAACGGAAAGTTATTCTCTCGCAACGACTATCAACATTCCTGATTACCTTCGGCAGGACTACGGAGAACTGCTCGCTGACGAAGGAAAGGTCGCCATCTGGAGCACATCCTCAGGCTGGAAAATTCCACGTAACCGCAAACCGCCCCAAAAACGCGGCACGGCGTTGAAAATCAGCGCAGCGCTCAACGAAGCGGAAGCCGCCCAACTCGTTCTCACACCACATGATGCGTTAACCAACCTCACGGCAACCGCCACGGCACTCAACGGTCCTAATGGGGCAGTCCTTCCTGCGTCCGCTGTTGAAATCTTAAATGTCTATTATCATGAAGTCAAAATACAGAGCGACAGTTCATCCATCAAAGGTTTCTGGCCAGATGCCCTGCCCCCCATCAAGCCTGGCTTCTCCATTTCAGCAAACAAAACGCAGCCGCTATGGGTACGCGTCACCATCCCAACAAATGCGGTGCCAGGGATTTATCACGGAAGCATAAACCTCAAAGCGGACGGCTGGCAAACATCGATTCCCCTTGAAATCGAGGCATATCCATTCATCCTGCCAGACAAAATGACCGTCAAGACCGCCTTCGGATTCTACGACAGTATCACCTGGCGGTACCACGGAGCAAAGAAGATTGAGGATAAACGGAAAATCCTCGAAATGTATTGGGAACACCTCGGCAAGCACCACATCAGTCCCTATAATCCCGCTCCGCTTGATCCATGCAGTATCAAACTTCTTGGAAACAATAACCAATGGAACGGCGGCACGCGCATCAAGGATGCCCCGAAAACAGGAGAGTACGCACTGGAAATCGTTGACAATTCCACTACGGGACAGCAATGCGCGACCTACAACGAACCAATTCTCTTGCAAAATGGATCATACGCTTTCTCCTTCGATGCGAAGACCGCTACGCCAAACCAGCAATTCATGGTGACAATCTCTTCAATGGATGACCAAAAGCAATGGATTTCAAGAAACAACAAGGACTTTGTCTTCACTGGCGACGTCAATTGGAAATCATTCTCTGGCGAATTCAAAATCACAAACCCGTTGACAAAATACATCGGCATCACACTTCGTCCAACATGCTGGACGGAAAAGATGGAACTGACTGGCACGACCACATTCGCCAATTTCAGCCTCAGACATATCGAATCAGACAAATCCATCGTCGATGTCAGTTCATTCAAACCAGCCGATTACCATGATTTCAATATCCTTTTCAACTGGGATGCCTGGGACAAAGCCGTCGAGCACGCATTCAAAACATATCATTTTGACGGAATGCGCTTCCCGCTCCAGGGACTTGGAGGCGGCACGTTCCATTCGCGCAACGCCCCCAAACTCTTCGGCTTCACGGAAGGAACGCCCGAATACGACCATCTCATCAAAATTTACTTCAAGGGGGTCGAAGAGCACCTTGCCGAAAAAGGCCTTCTCGGCAGCGCATACATCTACTGGTTCGATGAGCCCGACAAGAAGGACTACGAGTTCGTAATGAACGGTTTTAGCAAAATCAAAAAGTACGCGCCACGGCTGCGGCGGCTTCTCACAGAACAGGTCGAACCTGAACTGATTGGCGGCCCCAACCTATGGTGCCCGCTGACGCCAGCCGTCACAAAGGAAAGCGTCGCAGAACGCCATGCAGCAGGCGATGAATACTGGTGGTATGTCTGCACTGGCCCCAAGGCGCCTTACGCGACGCTCTTCATCGACCATCCTGGAACCGAGTTGCGAGTCTGGCTCTGGCAGTCATGGGACTTCGGCATTGACGGCATTCTCGTCTGGTGCAGTAATCTGTGGCATAGCGCCACCGCCTATCCTGATTCTCTCCAGAATCCATACGAAGACCCCATGGGATGGGTGACTGGATATGATGTGCCCAAAGGCGTCAGAAATCCATGGGGCAACGGTGACGGACGATTCCTCTACCCGCCAGAAAGCCTCCAGAACGGCCCGCAAGACACTGTTTCTTTCGACAAACCCGTTGATAGCATTCGCCTTGAAATGCTTCGTGACGGTATTGAGGACTATGAATATTTCGTCATGCTGAAACGCCTCCTCTCCCAAAAAGCGGACAAGTTGCCTCCCGAAAAGAAGGCCGCATACGAAGACCTGCTCAAAGTCCCTGCGGATGTCTCCACAACGCTGACGGAGTTCACTCGCGCGCCTGAACCTCTGGAACTCCATCGTGCAAAACTAGCAAAGGCAATTGCTGAGGTTATCGCCATTCCATAATACATCATTGAGATGATAATTAATCTCTGTTTCTAGGTCCATAGTCATTTGCTTTCTTCAGGATATTTCCCACCATGCGCCAAATCATCACATTTATCCTGCTTTCCTGCTTCATCCTTTGTGCCCAATACACGCGCGTTTTGCAACTTTCTCTGAATCCATCAGAGCCGCATCAAAACGCGACTGTATCCCTTGGCACCAAAGACGCAGCACCCGTGTTGACGCTCGCCTTTGGCGACAATCTTGCAATCAAAGATGCCTCTGGCCAAGCGTTGCTCAACACACCTCTTCCGTTGAAAAGTTCCTCGCAAATTCTTCAACTATGGTTCGCGAATGACCATACGCAGGTTGTGCTGGACGGACAAATCGTCGCTTCTGGGAAAGCAGCAGGGAACATCCCACAACGCCCAACAATAGCATCCTCGCATTCTAAATTTACAGAAAAGGCGAAACCGCTCTTCCAACGACTCTCTTCTTTGAATTTTCAGGATGATTTTGCACGCGCGGAGGAAAACGGCGAGGCGCTTTGGAAGCCGTTGTCTGGTCATTTTGCGCCGAATGCCTCTTTGAATCCAGGCAGTGCCCTAGGCGCATTCCAACTGTGGGGAAGCACCGAAAATAACTCCGAAGCCATCGCCGTCTCCACGACATCCCGCTGGTTCTGGCGTGACATCCGTTTCGGCGTATCCGCCATCATGCCGACCGAATCCCAAACATGGGGGCTCGTCTTCGCCTATAACTCCCCTGACGATTTTCTTCGTGCGGAATTCGACCGAACCACTGCCGAAGCACGGCTTGTCCAAAGGTCTGCTGGAAAAGACGCGGTACTTCAACGTGGCAGAATCGTCATGACAACATCCTGGACGCGTGCGGAAATCATCGCAGCCAAAGGGGAAATCACTGTATTTTTCGGGGCGCAGAAACTCTTCACATACAAGGAAAACCGCAGTTTCGCTGGACAAATTGGACTGTATCTGAAAAACGCACCGACGGCGTTCTTCGATGATGTGTCCGTGACTTCCTGCACCGTCTGCCCTGAACAACTGGATTCGCCTTTCGGCCCATGCGAACGTAACTGGTCGGACTTCTCTGACAAACAGTTCTTCACGGATGCCTATATGTCACATTGGGCTCATCCGCGCAGTTTTTGGAATGATGGCCCTGACAAGTTGCTCTGGTTTCGTTCACGCCTCTTCAACGACATCAGTTTTTCCTGGAAGGCGAAAGGCGCTTTGAAACCTGTTTCCGCCCTCCGACTTCGGATGTTCACAGATGACACGAAACCCGAAAGCGGCTTTCTGCTGACAGTCGCGGAAAGCAAGGCCGACCTGACTTTGGACGGAGCGAAACTTGCCGAAGCCCCCGCCCCCGCGACCATTTTCAACCATTTCTGTCAACGCGACGTCGGATTTCACGGCAACTTTCAATGACAAAGAGCGCATCAGTTGGAAGGCACCTTCGTTCGTCGAACGCAAAGGCTTCATTGCGACATCGCTTGGCCCTGCGGCAGGCGTCGCAAATCTAAACGCCCCCGACTGGCGCGACACCGCTCTCGTCTCCTCAAGCCATCGTATGGATTACAGTTTCGAGCACGCGCCGACCGCCTGGTTTCCACAAGCAGGAGATTGGAAGGCGACCCACCGCTGGGCCTGCGTACCCAAATGGTCGTTCTTCGCAGGCAGGGGCACGCCAAGTCCTGCGGAAGTCGATAATGGCAATGCCGTCCTCTGGAACCTGCGTAAAATCTCGGGGGACTTTGACCTTGAAATCTTCGCCGCGCCACTGGAAGGCACGCCGCAACGTGCACATTTCACCTACCCTCTCAACCTCAACCTATCTTTTGCGGTGGATGGGAGCAACCTTGATTCAGGCTATACGTTCATCAACGGCATCTACGACATGCCATCACGCCTTTTCCTGCATGACAAGCAGCTGGCAACCAATCAAGACCGCGTCATACCAACGCTGCGACTGCAAGAAAACGCATGGTACAACCGCGTCACGCGCGTCTGGCAGCATTTCCGTATCCAGCGCCGCAATGGCCGAATCCTTGTCGATTCTGCCTCGAACGGCGACCATGCGGAATATCTTCCGCTTAAACGCGTCTTCGACCAACCAGATAGCCTAGATGCTGCGAAACCTTCTCAATTTGCGGTCTGGGCTTGGGGAGGCAACGGCCTGGCCATCGCTCGTGCCACGCTGTCATTTCAAAACTCCCCTGGCGGTGCCCTCCCCCCTGCGGATGTCCCACGGTCCAAAGTCATCAAGGGCGACAGCAAGACCGAACCAGAGTCCTACACACGCGTCCACAACCCGATTTCAGGCGGACAGTTTGTCACTGTGCTGCATGATACGCCGTTTGAACTAAACAAACTGAATCACCTGGAAATGCTTGTCCGCCCTGCCAAAAACACGCATCTGAGCCTCTTCGCCACCATCAACGGAAATGCATTCGAGACAATCATCAACGGACCGAAGATTACCAGAGACTATGCGTGCCTTTTAGAAGATACAGTCACCCCCGCAGAGGGAATGCCAGGCTGGCTGAAGTTGGACGTTCTGATGGATTCACATAAACTAAGCAACTATTTCCGCCCTGATGAGCCGCTCGTCTGCACATCCATCGCGATTGCAAGTCCGTATGACACTGTCGAGGAAATCGCAGGGCTTGGCGTCAATCCACGCGGAGCCACGCTGGACTATACGCCTATAAAACTGTCTTTTTCACGGATAATGTATAAAATGGCACCTCCACGTTCAATCATTGCAAATGCGCACGGACGTCGTCTAATGGTTGATTTTGAGGACGATATGGGCGAATTCCAACGTTTCGGCGGTCATGACGGAGCCGCATTGATTCGCGTTCTGCGACCGCTAAAACAGCCCGTCGGCCTCCCTGACAAGGTATTGCGTTTGCTCAACCAGAATATCGGCGGCACGGCTGGCGCGACAATTACCGCCACGCCGTTCAACCTCACGGCGTTCCCCAAAATCGGTTTCGACTACGCAATTCCACAAGGCTATGAACTTAATCTCATCGCCGTCACAGACAGTGGTTGCTTTGAAATCAAGTTGACGGGCGCAGACCACACGTGGCCGATTGTCGGAGACGCAAAAGTCACGCAGGACGGCCAGTGGCATCACACGGAAATCGACCTCGAAGCCATGCTCAAGCCACGTTTGAAAGAGCCTTTTGTCATTCGTAAACTCATCTTCGCGGACTCCAACCGAATGTCAACCTATCAGAGACTCGCATTCTTCATTGACAATTTCCAGTTCATCCCGCGCCTCGCCAACGGCGACAAAATATCCTTTACAAACGACGGAACAAACGATAAAGATATGGCTCTGGCAGTCTGTTGCGACAAATCACCGAACACTGCCCCAGACATCAAGACCGCCGTTGCTGCCAACGAAGTCCCCTTGGCAATTCCCGCCGACGGTGCCACATGGCTCCACATCATTCGAACAAGCAACGGAAAACCTTATTTGACAAAACACCTGCGAATTGAGACCGCTGCCGCGCCTGTCAAAAACGATGTCCCAGCGCAGCAAAAAGCCACCGTTGCGCTCCAGCCGCCTCTTATCTCGTACATTCCGTCAGACAGACTTGTGCGTGATACGTTTGAACTTCCTGCAGGAATGTCTGAAAACGCAGAAGTCATGGGCGGCTTTGAAATCCGCCGTCAAGCCTGGGCAATTCGTAACACAGATACCGCCGCGACGGGAACGGCCTGTGGCGAACTAGTCAACCTCAATCCAGGCGACTTCTGCTCCATTTTCTTCCGCAAGGCCGCATGGGACGTCAACCGCTGGCCATGTTTCTCCTTCAACTACCGTTTCCGCCAATCTGGCTGCGCACTCGTCCTTTCGCTCCTCGTCAACGATGCCATGACCATCGTCGAATGGACGGGCAAGGACAGACATGGCAGTTATTTCACCGAAGGTCTCGTCGGCAAGACTAATGAATACGCCATTCAGGACGGGCAGTGGCATGAATCCGTCTGCGACCTGCGTTCGCAATTGCTGAAGACACGCTTCGCCAAATCCATTCCGCCAACAGGAATCACTGCCACGGAACTTTCGACCTGGGCGACAAACCACCATGGCGGTGGCTACAGCAATCCCGCCGATGCCCGTGTCTATATCGACAACTTCACCATCTATTCCAATCATGGAAAGAATCCTGCCTTCGAGTGGCAGCAACGCGTAACGGACGCGGGCTATGCCGTCATTTTCGACCAGAAGCCCGATACCATCCCAGAGGAAAAAGTCACGCAGAAAGAATCTCGAAGCGAGTACAAAGACGTTGCTCCTGGCACGTGGTTCATCCATGTCCGCACACAGGACAAGTCAGGCGCTTGGAGTGCGGCAGCACACAAGAGAATTATTATTGAAAAATAAGAATTGCCATGAGAAGTGAACAAGATAATAAAATAGATTTTATTGTTGTTTGCATAAACGACTTTGCAGATAAGCATCACATTCATTATGTAGATTCATTTAACTATTTGTCTCAATATGGTGCATTGGATTTTATTGAGAAGTACTACGATGTCGAACACACGTTGCCGTTTCAAGATGTCCTCGAGGACATGTCAGCCATCTGCCGCCAGCATGGAGGAACGCTCGCATGATCCTATATCATGGCTCAAATACATCCATTGACGAAATCGACCTCGAAAAATGCAGGCCTAATAAGGACTTTGGACAAGGTTTCTATACTACTTCCATTTTTGATCAAGCGCTGAAAATGGCCCGAAGAGTTGCGAAAAGATTCGGGGGCACACCATGTGTGACTTCTTTTCAATTTGATGAAAACATCCTGTCATCATCTGATCTTTCTATAAAGAGATTTATCACACCAGACGTAAATTGGGCAATGTTTGTCATGCACAACCGTTCGGGGGGAATTAACCCAAACAGCGAATATACTGATAACAATCTTGATGGACGCTATGATATTGTCATTGGCCCTGTTGCCAATGATGATCTATCACTGATTTTTCGTTTATTTGAGCGTGGAATTATCAGTTTGGACATGCTTATCTCAGAAATGAAATTTCGTGACATGACCAATCAGTATTCATTTCATTCACAACGTGCTGCATCTTTATTAAAGAGGATAAACTGAATGGATGTAAAACAAGACAAGATAAAGCAGTTAATCGAATTCTCAATTCAGGATGTTGTCAGATTGTTGATTTCTGAACGCAAGATATCCATATTGGAAGGAATCAGGATTGTTTATCAATCTGAATTATTCCCCAAACTACTGGATTCAGAGACTGGTCTGTACCTTGAAAGTCCTCAATATCTCTACGATATACTTAAAGATGAATTGAAATACGGCAAACTCGTTCAAAACGAGATTTAAGCAAAGATAAATGCTTTCGCTCTTTATCTTTTTCTCAGTAGCATCCAGAGAAAGAACGGTCCACCAAGGAGTGCTGTGACGATTCCGACGGGCAGTTCGGAAGGGGCTAGAATCACACGGCCCAGAGCATCGCAGAATACAAGAAGCGTTCCCCCAAAAAGCAGACTTACGGGAACCAACCGACGGTGGTTCGCCCCAATCAACAGCCTGCCTACATGTGGGCTGACCATGCCGACAAAGCCAATCGGGCCACAGATGGCAACAATGCAGCCTACCGTCAGCGAAACCGCGATGTGCAACAGCAGTTTAGTGCGGGCAAGCGAAACGCCTCGGCTGGCGGCAAAGTCGTCGCCGATGGCAAGCAGGTTCAGGGCATCCGCATTGACGGCGATGACAGCGCCGCCAATGGCGCAGATGCATGCGAGAAGCGCCACCTCGCCATAATCATACACATCCAAGCTTCCCATCAGCCATCGCATCACCTGCATGACCTCCCCTGCCGTACCGATGTACTGCAAAAACATAATGACGCTTGAAAAGAAAAAACTGACGGCCACGCCTGCCAAAAGCAATACATCATCGCCGCCTCGATGGCGCAGTTTCGACACGCCTGTAATCAGAAAAAACGCCCCTATCGCCCCAAGAAAAGCGGCAATGTTCTGAATTCCAATGCCCGTCAGATGAAGTTGAACCGCGATTGCGACACCTAGTGCAGCACCGCCTGACACGCCAAGCGTGTACGGAGTCGCAAGGACATTGCGAAAAAGTCCCTGGTAGCACATTCCGCACAGAGAAAGCCCCGCACCTGCAAGAAAACCTGCAAGCACTCTCGGCACGCGTATGCGCCAGAACACTGTTGGAACGTCAATGCTGACGCTCCCGACAAACGGTGCCGCAAGAACAACAAGCACGCAGCATACTGCTCCAACGAATAATTTGATGGATTGTCTTTTGAGCATTTATGATACATAAGACCTTGTGTTTCAAAAATCGTGGATTTCAGTATCGCCCAATTCCACAAGCGAGCAGGCTCTAGAAAAAGCATATACTGGATTCCCTCTATGCAAACGACTGTTCAGAAAATCTAATATAGTATGTTCGATTTGCAAATATATCTGTCCCAGTTATAATTTGATGCCAGTGGCTCGTCTTCATTCCATTGTCCATCTGATAGTTGATTTTTCCCAATTCATGGATACATTAACTCTAAAATAATAGAGTATTAGGATTTCATGACATGGCAAGATGAAATTTCAGGTCGGATATCAAAACAATCACCGTCTAGTTGAGTATCTACTCAAGCACAGGGAAACTGTTTCTGAAGTCTATTTTCCCTGGGGGGATTTCACTACTGGACGCGGTGTCATTCCCGACGATTCATTCCGCCAAAACTTAACCGCTGATTTGCAGTCATTCGCCGCAGCAAAAATCCGTCTGACGCTTCTTCTAAACGGCAACTGCTATGGACAACGCGCCCTGGCGCGCTCCTTCTTCCAGAAACTCGGCGACACCGTCGATTTTCTCGCAGAGACATACGGAATTTCAGGCGTTACAACGGCATCGCCGCTGATAGCGCGATTTTTGAAAAATAACTTTCCGCAATTGGAAATCCGCGCCTCCATCAACATGGAAATCGGAACAACGGAAGGCATTGAATATGTAGAAGACTATTTTGACAGTTTTTACCTGAAACGCGAGTTCAACTACGACAGAAATGTCATCCTGCGCATGCGCGATTTCTGCCATTCGAAAGGCAAGAAACTCTATATGCTTGCCAACAGTGGCTGCCTCAATTTCTGCTCTGCGCGGACATTCCACGACAACCTTGTCGCACATCAGCACGAAGTGGCAGAAATGGACAACGCCTTCGATTTCCACGGCGAATGCACAAGTTATCTCAAAAAAGATAATCATATGGAAGAACTGCTCTCAAAATCAAACTTCATCCGCCCTGAGGATATTCACCTATATGAAGACCTCTGCGACGGCATGAAACTGGCAACGCGGACAAACTTCAACCCACTGGCGGTGGTCACTGCCTATTTTTCAGCCATGTGGCACGGCAATCTGCTTGATTTGACCGAACCTGCTCACTCTGAACTGTTGCATCCTGCAATCATCGACAACAAAAAAATCGCTGACGACTTCGCAGAACATCGCATGACGTGCAACCATGACTGCAACGCTTGCGGCTACTGCCGCAACGTACAGGCAAAAGCGACCGTCACATTGAATGAAAACCAAACACAACTCATGGAATAATAACCAAGGGAAACGCAAATGCTGACCAGTCAAATGATCAAGGACGCCGCACTTGCGGCGGGCGCGGATATGTGCGGAATTGGCGACATGGCGCGATTCGACGGCGCACCGCGTGAAATGAATCCACAGTATCTTTTTCCTGAAGCCAAATCTATCATCGGCATGGTCTTCCGCATCCCACGAGGCGTGCAGCGCGGCATTGAGGAAGGCACGCAGTTCTACCAGTATCCCTCGATGGCATACGGCGGAATCAACGAAATCTTCGCGCCGTCCGTGCTCTATCAGGTCGGGCAGTTGATTGAAGACAATGGCTATGAGGCTTTCATCTACAGAAACACTGGTGCACGCGGTTGCGTGTCCGACATGGACGGGTCGCCTGGCAACACTCTGTCGCCAGAAGAGCAGATTGAAGTGATGAATCAGGCAAAGCGCAAGACAAACCACCACCGCTCCGTACAATTCACGCGCCCCGCACGCCCAGGTCAGGTTCCTCCTGACCTGCAATTCCACTTCCGCCTGGCGGCGGTTGCCTGCGGACTCGGTGAAATGGGCTGGAGCAAGATGTTCCTGACCAAGGAATTCGGTCCATTGCAACGCGTCGCTTTTATCTATACGGACGCAGAACTGGAACCTGATCCATTATACAGTGGCAAGCCACTGTGCCGCAGATGCTTCGCCTGTGTCAGAGAATGTCCTGGAGGCTGCCTAAGCCGCACGGAAAGCATCAAAGTCTCCATCGGAGGCAAAATATGCGAATGGGGCAAACTTGACGAATGGAAATGCTATGCGTTTTATACGCACGCGGGGCGGAAATTCAATCCATTCGTGCCAAAGGAAGTCTGGGACAAAAACGAAAATGGCGACCTGGACTTGCTTGAGGGCAAAGCCACGGCCAATGAAAAGGAGATCATGAAAGTCTATCGTGCGCTTGAAAAATACTTCCCGACGTGGGTTGGATACAACATGGCCAAATGTGGAGGTTGCATCCGAGCCTGTGTCAGCATGCTCGAAAAGAAAGGCGGATGCATGGAAGGCCGCTTCAAGGAACCGTTGCGCACAGGTAAGGCGTGGGTCATGGACCGCTGATAAAGGAGATTGCCAATTATGATAAATGCTGAAATCATCAAACAGAAAGCGCTGGAATACGGCGCGGCCGCTGTCGGCATCGGTGACATCAGACTTTTTGAAGGCGAAAACCCGCAGCGAGACCCTTTGCAGATACTGCCGCACGCCAAGTGCATCATCGGTTTCCTCTTTCGTGTCCCTCGGGCGCTGTACCGCACGATGAACAACCACACGCAGTTCATGCAATACACGCAAATTGGGGTCAAGTACATCGACGAAGACCTCAGTGAAATCTTCCTGCTGAAAATGGGCGCGCTAATTGAAAATGAAGGATACGACGCATGTCTTCAGCGGAATGTCTCCAACCTGCGAATCAAAGGCGACCACACGACCAATCCCGAACTGGCGGACACGTATGAACTCGTCCATGCAGAGGCCGTCGCACCTGGCAAGCCCGTACCTGACGTCATCATTGATTTCAACCGCGCCGCCGCCATCTGTGGACTTGGATGCGAAGGCGATTCAGGGCACGTCATCGCACCAAAACTCGGGCCTTTCCTGCGCATGGCTTACATCATTACAGACGCTCCGCTGGACTGTGACAAGCCTTTTACTGGCAATCTCTGCGACCATTGCGGCAAATGCAAGGACGCCTGCCCGGGCAAGGCAATCGGAGAAAAAGAGATCAACACCTGGCAGTGTGCGGTTTATTATCGTGGTGCCCACAAATCCAACCCATTCATGACCGATGAATTCCTCGCTGGCAATCCCGAACGCGAGAAAATCATCGACGGAGAAAAGACTTTCGACCGCGAATCCGCACGCGAACTATACAAGCAAATCAATTTTTTACCTAGCCGCTCAACGGGGTACATCCCCTGCATCTGTGGTCGGGCCTGCGACATGGCGTGTTTTCATCATTTAAAGGACAAAGGTGCACTATGAATCAACTGAAACAAAAAATCATCGATGCCTTGAAGAAAAGCGCCGCAGACATCGTCTGCTTTGGTAGCGCGGATAAAATGCGCGACCCAGCGGTGAAAACGCTTTTCCCAGAAGCAAAGACCGTCATTTGCGTCGCATTCCGTCAATTGCGCGGCACTCGCCGAGGCATAGAGGAAGGCACCGTCTATTATCAATACACGACCTCTGTTGAAACCGTAGAGGAAGTGATGATACCTGGTGCCCTGCTCCGTGGTTGCTCCATTTTGGAAGAGGCTGGTTTCGAGGCATTGCCGCAACGCCGTTTCCAATTGGTGATGCAACAAGAGGGCGAGACCAATTTCGAGGTCGCCTACGATGAAATCTACCGTGGTCTGAAATCAGAGACTGTTTTGAATTTCGAGCAGTGCGCTGAAGACTGCGGGTTAGGCGAAATCGGTCTATCTGGCTCGATTCTGACTGACGATTTTGGCCCGAATCAACGATGGGGATTCATCATCACGGATGCAGAACTGCCCACAGACGAACCAGCCAAGCCACATCTGTGCGACCATTGCGGCGAATGTATCAAGGCCTGCCCTGGCCATGCGCTCGCCGCTGACGGCAAACGCGATTCGTGGCAATGCGCGGCATACTACAAAGGCGCAAACCGCAGCAAGAATCCCTTCATGCCGCCAAATGCATTTGCCAACGACCCAGAACGACTGAAAATCATCGCAGGCGAAGCCGACCTCAGTCCAGAAAGGGCGCGGGAAATCATCAACCAGATTAATTTCTACCCTCCGATAAAACACGCGATGGTCGCAAGTATATGCGGACGTGCCTGTGATACTGCGTGTTATGTCCATCTTGAGGAAAAGGGCGTGCTGAAGCGGAAGTTCAACACGCCATTCCGCAAGCGGCCTGTGTGGAACCTGCCTCTTGAATAATCGCCTGCTGCCTGAATCCGTGAAGTCTCGGGTTCAGGCATTATATTATTGACTGAATCCGTATGGATTCTTTTATTTTTTAGTCCTCGGGTAGTTGCCTCTGACCGAATTGCACCGAACACCCAGTTCAGACCAGCAGCAATCATATCCGGTGAATCCAGTGAAAACCTGGAACTGTCGCGCAACCGTAAATGGCATTCCGCCATGAGTCGGATCCCGTCCCCGAGGGGAAACCCAGCCACAATTTGTGCGCGTAACGCAAGGAAGGCAAAAATGAACCTCAAGCAAAAAATCACAAGAACACTCTCCATCCCCATGCTCTGTTTCCTGACAGCGACTTTTGCTCAGGAAGCGGAGCAAAAAGAAGAAAACACTCAACCACAGGAACTTCCAGCCATTACCGTCACTGGAGTTCGTACAAATGCCCGACCAGAAACGCTCGGGCAGACGGTCACCATCATCGACCGTGAGCAATTGGACAAATCCATGTTGCCATTTGTGACGGATGTACTCCGCGACCAACCTGGCATTTATTACCGCTCATTCGGACCACTTGCAAGTGATCTCAGCATTTCCCTTCGAGGCATGGAGCGGTATCATACGAAACTCCTCATTGATGGAATTCCCTATCTCGACAATTCGCAAACAGCTGGCCTCGCACCAATGTTTGATTCACTGTCGTTGAGCCTCATCGACCGCATCGAAATCGTGAAAGGCGCCGTCTCCCTCCAAGGCAGTTCCGCCATGGGCGGCATCGTCAACATCATCACGAGAAAGCCGCCAGAGGATGGCGCAGTGCATGGAATCATCAACATGGAGGCAGGCAGCCATGGTCGTTTTGACACCAGTGCCATCTTCTATGGACGAAGTTCCATCGTTGACTACAAAGTTGGTGTCGCCCGTCAACGCGAACGCGGTATTTCCGTGTATCGCGGGGGACCAGCAGCAAATATGGCTCTCAATGGCGATGATGACCATTTCCGCTCCATGAACTATTTTGCTGATTTGGGATTCCAACTCACCAAGGAATGGCGTGTTGAACTCGGCGGTTCATTCACAGATACTGATGAAGAATACGACGACGGATACGTCAACTGGGACGAATCCATTGTGGCAGATACTGACAACATCTGGCTCCGCAAATCCATGGGACATGGAAAAATCGAAGGAAAGGGACTTCTTGACGGTGCCCTCGACCTTGTTTTCTCATACGCGCAGACACGTGCAGACCGTCAGTATCCTGGCGTCGGACCAGGAAACGGCCGACGTTTTATAGGAGACATAACACAGCTGAATTCCCAGGCGACATTGCATATCAACGACTGGAATACGTTGGTTGGAGGCATTGACTTCCAGCATGAACAGGTCCGCGGCTTCATGATCAACTATGGCAATACCAAATACAAGGCATGGGATGAGACATACCGCACTGTCGGATACTATCTCGGCTACCAGATGGAACCTATCGAGAATCTTTTCCTCAACGCAAACTTCCGTTTTAATCACCATTCAGACTTTGACCACGAATGGACAGGAGACGTTTCCGCAAGGTATCTTCTTGAGCCGACTGGCACCACTTTCCGCACATCCTACGGCAAAGGCTATCGCGCCCCCAATCCATACGAACTCATGCCCTTGGCAAACACTCTCTGGGGCTGGCGCGGCAATCCCAATCTGAAGCCAGAGAAATCACGCACTTGGGATATTGGAATCGATCAAGAAATCATTGGCAAGAAATTGACGGCTGACATCACCTATTTCCAGAATGTCGTCGAGAACTACATTGAAGCCTTCGGCGGATATGACGCCAATGCACTCTTGTCTTATCCAACCAATGAGGACAAGATGAAAATTCGCGGCATTGAAACTGGAATCAATGCAAAACCGCTGGATACCCTTCTCCTGCGTGCAGGCTATACATGGCAACATTATAGAAATCTCCAAAACGGCAGACATTTCTGTGTTCTCATCCCAGACCATCAATTCACCTTTGATGCGACCTGGACTCCTATCGAGCAACTTGACCTGAACATCGGTGGCGTGCTTGTCGGTCCTCGGCAAAACGTAAATGGCGCAGGTTCTGCGAACAAGATGCATAATTACTGCCTCATGCACGCAACCGCAGGCTGGAAATTCAATGAGAATTTCAAAGTCTATGCGCGCATAGACAATCTCCTGAATGAGAACTATGCAACTGTGGATTCCTGGGGAACCATCTACAATACCTATGGACGCGTCTATTACATTGGAATGACTTATTCATTCTAAAATGGACATTATCCCTTCCCTTCTGCGGCAAAAGTCGCAGAAGGGAGGCTCTGGTATTTTTGACACTATTTTAGATATTGTGAACAAACACCTTCCATTCTTTATTTTTTTATCTCTCCTTTCCCTTGCGGAATCCTCCCCAAAGGAAATCGCTGACTACTGCCATGCGCTGTCGGGAGAATTGGAAGCCTGCAAGAAATATCTCATCGAATGCGAAACGCAGCAAAAGGATTTCATTCTCCGAAGTCAGGACCGCGAAAAAGCCGTGGAGAAAGACAACGCGAGACTGAAGTCCGAGATTGAAAAACTGCTCAAGGAGAAGCAACTTCTCTTGGCGGCAAAGGGCAGTCTCGCAGCAGAACACCAATCACTGGCCCAGACACACGCTGAATGTGAACGGCCAATCGAACAGGCGGAACAAACACTCGAATTCCAAAAGGCTCTCTTACCGAACTCATTGGCTGAAACACTTCTTCCTCCGTTGAAAAGCGATGACCATGCGGCACGTCTTCGTCGTTTCCTTGATTCTCTGGAAGCAATAAGGGAATTCAACCGCCAGGCACCGCCGCCAGTTTCGCACGTAATTAAAGGCCCCGACGGTATAGTACACGAATTTCAGATTATCTATTTTGGCCTGTCGCTCGCATACGCCTTCTGCAATGAAGCGGAAATCGCGGGCATGGGCATTCGGCAAGGGGGGGAATGGACTTGGCAATGGAACTCGGAATGGGTTCCACTCATCAGAAAAGCCTTTGAAATACGCATCGGCAAACGTCCGCCAGAACTGCTTCGTCTCCCCATGCCACCGATTTCACGAGGAGGTGAGGCAAAATGAAACGTCTGCCGATACTTGTCATTTTCCTCGTGCATCTGTTGCTTGTCGCGCAAGTCGAGACCAATCCATTGGATTTCATCGCCCGCATCCGCAGTGAAATCGAAACATGCCGCACGGAAGCGGCAAACGTCCGCAAAGCCACGGAAGATGCCTGGAAAGCCCATGCGGCACGCATGGAGACTCTTCGCAAAGAAAATGATGAACTTCTCAATCAACTTGATCTGCTGAAAGACGAAATTGCTGACATCAAGAGTGAAAACGCCATTGCAGCAAGAGAGAATGCCAATGCACGTATCAAAGAACGGCAATTGACCGCACTGCTCCCAGAAGAATCAACATCTTCAAATCTTCCTGAAAAAGTCACTGCATTTCTAGCCGAAAAGCAGTCTGAACTGAAAACGTTGCTTCAGCCGCCAACACTTTTTCCAGTTATTTTCAAAGATTCTTCTGGACGTGTAACAAACGGCGAGAAAATAAGTTATGGTCCGTTGTCGCTATGTTTCAGTTATCTCGACTCAGGCCAACTTTACATAAATGACGATGAAAAAACACTTCCCGAATTCCACTGTTTAAAGCAGTCATTTGACAGAGACATCACTTTTCCTCTGGACATCACAGGAAAACACCCCGAACTCCTGACAGAGCCATCGGGGCTCGTAAAGCATCTACGCCAAGGCGGTCTCATGATGATTCCAATTCTGCTGCTTGGAATATCCTGCATCATCATCATGGTCTTGAAAATCGTGGAGATGGTTCTCCACAGACCGTCCATGGATTTGCAGGCTTTGGAGGACACGGCAAAAAGCACCCATGCGGTTTGTGATGCACTTGAGGATGAACTGTTCTCATTGGCTCAGCAACGTCTTGCGAAGCATGGCCATTTGCTCTTCTGGCTCAGCGTCAGCGCATCTGCCGCGCCTTTGCTTGGCCTGTTGGGAACTGTCACTGGAATGATACACACGTTCCGACTCATCACTTTCTTCGGCGTCGGAGACGCACGACTGCTTGCGGACGGTATTTCCGAGGCTCTGATTACCACTGAGGCTGGTCTCTGCATTGCGATTCCCGCCCTGCTCTGCCATGCCTGGTTCAACCGCAGACTACGCCGCATTTCCACGGAACTAGAGGGCAAAATCACCCAACTCTGCAATAATGCCTCCTCAATACAAGAATCATCACCGCAGGAGCAACCATGATTCTCGACTATCTGAAAACAGGTGGCTTCCTGATGATTCCAATTGCCGCAGTCACTTTTCTGATGTGGCACTGCTATTTTTCGGAACTTGTTTCTCTGAAATGCCCCAACAGTCATTCCAAGGAAAACACTGACCTTCATTTCATGGCGGCGCTTGTCGCCGCCGCTCCGCTTTTGGGACTGCTTGGAACCGTCATCGGCATGATTGACACGTTTCATGCGACAGCAACAATCGCATCCGCTGGTCCAGACGCCGCATCTTTAGCAGACGGCATCGGCAAGGCACTTGTCACAACCCAGGCTGGCCTGGTATCTGCAATTCCAGGCGCACTTGCGCTCGCTCACCTAAGGCATATCCAGAAGAAGCGCCATGCGTAATCGTCACCTCCAGATGCCGTCGGATTCACAGGCGGAAATCAACATGTCACCCATGGTGGACATGATTTTCCTCCTGCTTATCTTCTTCATGGTAACGACTGTATTCACAAAGGATGCAGGCATAGACATCATGCGCCCGACAGCAGAAACAGCCACTGAACTACCAGACAACACTTTGGTTCTCACGCTTTCGGGGCATGGAGAAATCAGACATTCAGGACAACTTTACCAACTAAAACAGATTCCTGCGTTGCTCAAAGAACAAATTGACGGCAACGGAACAGTCACAATCATCGCCGACAAAATGGCTTCTACAGGCCTGACTATTCAACTCATTGATCAGTGCAGACTTGGCGGAATTGAAAATGTCAGTATCGCAGCATCAACGGAGTCGCCATGACCACAGGCAATTCCATTCATCCATTTATTCTGCGTGCGCTGATTTGGATTCTTTCTGCCTTGGCGACCGTCACCATCCTGCTCGTTTTTCCATTGTTAGAGACGACTGAACCACCACCTCAGATTCCCAAACTCCCAACGCCAATTCCTCTACGAATTGCACCGTCAAAACATCAGCCCACTGAAACTGTTCAGACGCAATCAGCCATGACAGCAACTGCGTACAGTCGTGGCGACACAGCAACGATTTCATTGCCAAAGCCTCTCCCCCCCCCTCCTGAACTACTCTCCCCCGTTCTGCCGCAAGAACCTGTTGCCAATCCCGCTGAAACACAAGCACAGGTGAAACAAATTGAATTGTCCATAGAAACAAAAGAACCGCAAAAAGAAGAACAAACCGTAAAAGTACCTGTTGCGGAAGTTCCTATGGTAGAAGAACCTGTAGCAGAAGAACCTACAATTGAGGCACCTGCGGCAAAAGTTCCTGCGGCAAAAGTTCCTGCGGCAAAAGTTCCTGCGGCAAAAGTTCCTGCGGCAAAA
>JAGCTA010000462.1 GCA_017963875.1 Victivallales bacterium
CGTGACAATCTATTCGGGCGCCTCCATCCTTGGCGGAGAGACGGTTATCAGCGGCGGCGTGGTGATTGGCGGCAACGCGTTTGTCACAAAATCGGTTCCGGAACAAACTCGCGTAAGCGCCAAAATGCCCGAACTTCAGTTCAAGCGCAACGAAAACGTGGAATTCCAGAACGGCGAATTCCTGACATACGAGATTTGACTCTAACGGTGAAATCCATGTACGAAATAGAGACGATATGCGTTCATCCAGCACGATGTCCCGAGGCTGGCCATGGTGCGATTGCGACGCCGATTTACCAGTCGGCGACCTTTGTGCATTCGGAACTGGACAAGGATTCCGAATATAGTTATTCTCGCCTCCAGAATCCAACGCGAGCCGCCTTGGAAGCCAGAGTTGCGGAATTGGAAGGTGGCGTGGATGCCATCGCTTTCGCAAGCGGCATGGCCGCCGAGGCGACGTTGATGAATCTCTTTGAAGCTCAAGGAAATGTCATCGCCGGGGATGACCTCTATGGTGGCACGTTGCGTTTGTTCAGGCAGGTTTCAACGCCCGCTGGAATACGGTTCGATTTCACGGACACGACTGTTCCTGAAAATGTCCGTTTGTGTCTTCAACCAGACACAAAGGCGATCTATGTGGAAACACCCAGCAACCCGACCATGCAGGTCACGGACATCGCCGCCGTGGCGAAGATTGCCCATGCGGTCGGTGCCCTGTTGATTGTCGATAACACCTTCCTTTCGCCGCTTTTCCAACGTCCGTTGGAGTTGGGGGCGGATATCGTCGTGCATAGCGGAACGAAATATCTTGGCGGACATAATGACACTCTGGCTGGCTTCCTAGTGGTGAAGAAGCAGGAAATTGCCGAAAAACTCCGCTACTATGCTAAGACAATTGGTGCCGGGCTGGCTCCGTTTGACTGTTTTTTATTGGAAAGGGGCATCAAGACGCTGGCTGTGCGCCTTGAAAAGCAGGCTGGAAACGCGGAGAAAATCGCCCATTGGCTTCGCCGGCGCCCAGAGGTCAAGAAAGTCTATTACATCGGTTTTCCCGACCATCCTGGCTATGCTGTAACCAAGCGTCAGTGCAGTGGATTCGGCGGTATGCTTTCCATGGAAGTGGATTCGCCCGATACCGCGCGAAAGCTGCTGCGCGAAGTCAAAGTCTTCCAATATGCGGAGAGTCTTGGCGGCGTCGATAGCCTCATAACCTATCCGATGTGCCAGACGCATGTTGATGTGCCCGAAGCCGAACGTCTCAAACGCGGCATCAATGACCGCTTCCTCCGCATCTCCGTCGGTATCGAAAACGCCAATGACCTCATTGAAGATCTTAGACAGGCGTTGGAAAGCTAGTGGTGAGGGGCGAGTGGCGAGGATTATCATTATTGGAATTCCTCCCGCACCCAATTCCGATTAATCCCTTATACTGAATCAAAGGCCTCTTCGAGTTGCAGAAGTGCTTGGCGCAGAATTGAGCGTGGCACGGCGATGTTGAATCGCTGGAAGCCCTCGCCGCTTTTGCCGAAGACGGTGCCGCCGTCCAACCAGAGTTTTGCTTTCTCGACGATGAAGCGCTCCAGATCCGGAACGCTTAGACCGAGGCTTGAGAAATCCACCCATGGAAGATAGGTGCCCTCAGGCTCAATAAGCCGTACCTGAGGCATTTTCAAGCGGAATGTTTCACGCATGAGGGCAATGTTGCCGTAGAGGTAGTCGATGAGCTGGTCCAGCCACTCCGCGCCATACTGGTATGCCGCCTGGCAGGCGACAAGCCCCATGATGTTGGACTGGCTGAAGCCTTCCGCGTCCAGTTCATGTTGAAAGGCTCTGCGCACTTGTGCGTTTGCGATGAAGATATTGGCATTGTGCAGGGCTGCGAGATTGAAGGTCTTGCTTGGTGCAGTGCAGACTGCGCAGTTCTCCGCAACCTCGCCGGATAGTGTGGCAAAAACGGTGTGCCTGTGCCCTGGATACACGAAGTCCTCGTGGATTTCGTCAGCCACAACAAAAACGCCGTGGCGCAGGCAGATATCCGCCAGCTGCCCGAGTTCGTCTTGTGTCCATACACGTCCAACGGGATTGTGGGGACTGCAGAGTATGAACAGCTTCACGTTGTTTTCAATAATCTTGCGTTCAAAGTCTTCAAAATCGATATGGTATTGATTTCCGTCGAAATACAGTTCGTTGACGATGACCTTGCGTCCGTTGTCAAGGATGCTCGCCTTGAAGCAGTAATAGACGGGTTCTTGAATCAGGACCGCATCGCCAGGTTTTGTGAGGCAGTGGATGAATGTGCATATTGCGAAGACGACGCCTGGCGTGCGTACCGATGTAGTCGGATCGACTGCCCAGTTGTGTCGCGTCTCGAACCATTGCGCAAGAATGTCGAAGTAGGTTTGGTCAGGATCGGAATAGCCGAAGATGCCGTGGGCAGCTTTGTTAGCGAGAGCTTCTTGGACGGCGGGAGGGGCCTGGAAATCCATGTCAGCCACCCACATGGGCAGCACTCCCTCTGGCTTTCCACGTTCCTTGGCAAAGTCGTATTTGAGGCTGTTGGTGTGATTGCGTAGAATAACTTGGTCGAAATCGTAGTTCACTTTTTATTTCCTCCAGTGGATTGTCCAACAGTTGCAGCATCATTCGTCTTGAGTATTCGACGGATGAACACCGCCGCAGAAGCACGGCGGACTGTCCGCAGGTTGCCGTCAAAAATCGTGGCAGACCTCTAAATCAAGAGCCTGCGCAGGAAATACCGCCAGCCCTTCACCACGGCGGAATGCTCGCGAGAGGTCATCTCCAGAGAGGCTGAACTTCTTGGCTGAACTGATTGAAAAGACTTTGGATGCGATGAAAGACGCTTGGCCAGCTGGAGAATCCCAAATAAAAAGCATGGATTCATCCGCCTTGCACACAATGCACGATTTCCACCCAGTCACCATCCTTCATAAAGGTCTCTCCGTGTTTGCTCTTGGGGACGACTGTATCATTGAGCGCTACCGCGATGCCCGTTTGGGGAAAGCCCTTTTCAGCCAGGTATTCGGCGATGGTCCGTCCTGCGGCGGAG
>JAGCTA010000463.1 GCA_017963875.1 Victivallales bacterium
CAAGGTGACGTTTGAGAAGGGCGTCCGCTCTCCATCGCGCAAGCCCGCCGCCGCGCTTACCTCCGCCCTGCGTTCGACAACCTAAGTTCACAGTTTGCAAACTGTGAACTCGTTTGCGTCCCTTGCTCTGCGCCACTCTATGCCGACAAGCAGAAGGTCCAAGACCAGATAAGTCAACAGCGAATCAATCTCGCTGACGTGAAATACCTGGACTGGGACCGTGTCCACAGTATAATAAATTCTTTCGTGAATCCGCAAGCGCGAAGTGTATTCGATCAATCGGAAACTGGCCTTCGTCCTCACCATTGCGCGGTACGTCACATATTCGAATAAGTGACGTACCGCGTTATGGGAGCAATGGTCAGGTGAGGGAGAGGTCGATCAAGATGCGGGATGTCTCGTCCGAAGGTTCGCGCCAGATGACATCGTCGCCGCAGACATTGGCCAGCCCGCATGTGACGATGCACGAGAGGTGCCGACGCAAGTTGAGTTTCGTGAGTCTGGTCCACTGGCCGATCTGCGCGAGGTCAGTTCGTCCCTTGATGCGGATGAGGCCGAGTAGGTGTACGCGCGTCGCATTCGCGAGTGCCGGGAGTATCGACAAGAATTTCGGTGCCGGTGGTCTGGTGCCATTGACTGAAGCCCAAGCGGTCCGTTCTGCGAAGAAATACTTCCTCAACGCCTTGAAGAGCGTCACGGCCTTGGCGTCGGAGGCGTCAGGGGCGGGATAATAGAGGTTGTAGCGTCCTGCTCGGCAGGATGCAACGAGGCCGCATACGTCATGAAGCTCGGCGAGATAGATGCTCGTTGCTGGCTGCCCGGCGTGAACCTCGTCGGCGATCTGCCCGACGGGCAATCCGCCATCCTCGGGAAGGGTCATGACCTTTCGCAGGACATCGAGCCTTTCCTCGTTCGCAAGTTTCTTGCAGACTTTCCAAAACTCTCTTATTTTCATAGGTTGATCCTTTCTGGTTGTCACTGACGCGCGCAGTATACAAAAAATCCGCGTGATAATCTTCACATGAAAATCACACAATTATCACATGATTTTCACGCGCACGTGATGATTTCCTCACGCGAAGCCATCGCTAATCTTATACGCGGTACGTCACATATTCGAATAAGTGACGTACCGCGCAATGGGTGAGAGCGATGGTCATGTGAGGAGGTGGCGAGATTGTTGGACTTGTGAAGACCAGGCGGCGGCTCGCCGAGGACATGCACCGAAGAGGCGAAGCCTCGGAGGGAACATTGCCGAAGGCAACCCGAAGGGCGCGCAAGCGTGTGCGCTCGCCCCACCGGGCGGGGGCGGAAGTGTTGCCAATGTGGGAGTGTTGCCAGTTTCCAATTGGGGATTGAGATTGGGCATTGGCAGCGCGGGAACGTTTTCACGAGATGGGTGCGGCTGGGGTGGGCGAGTCAATGGGCACGAGTCCTACGGCCTTTGTCTGCTACTAGTGGTCGTGGCACAAATTGCCCATTTGTGGTCAATATGTGGCAGGCATGAGTTGGGCCTTGACGCATAATGACCGAAAATGGTATAATTGCGCCCGTGACAGCATACGAGACCATATACGACGAGGCCATTGGCAACTACGGACTCATAACCGTGTCTGCCGCCAAGGAACTCGGAATTAACGCCGCGACACTTGCAAAGCTTGCGCATCGCGGGCGGCTTGAACGAATTGCGCACGGCCTCTACCGCATAGACAAGTATGTTCCAAGCCAAGGCGGACTGGACGCATACGCCTGTGCTGTGGCAAGTCTCGGCGGCGATTCCTATCTGTGGGGACCTTCCGCCATCGCCATCCGAAACCTCTGCCCTACAGATCCGTCCGTAATCTACGTGGCCACCCCGGCAAGATACAGGGGCAAGCCGCGTGGCGGCGTGATCGTGAAGGACAGGACGCCGTGCGGCGACATCGACAACATCGAAGGCATCAGGGTACAGGGCGTCTGCAGCGCAATACTCTCCAGTCAGCACATGATTATGTTCGACAGGCTGCTTGACGCGGTCAATGCGGCAAAGGCCCAAGGCATCATCAACGCGGAACAGGCGCACGAAACGACGAAAGGACTTTACGTCAATGACTAAGTGCCCCAATTCACGCGTCAACCTCGACAAGGCTATAATGAGGCTTTTCGGCAGCTATGACAAGTCTTTGGAGACGCGCGACATCATCGCAAACGCGATAGTCGGTCAGATGCTCTGCGGAGCAGTCGTGAAAGGCGGAAGCGGACTCAAACTCCGCTACGGCATGAGTTGCACGAGGGCAACGGTTGATCTTGACACCGCATGTAGCGGTGACATCCCGCAGTTCATAGATATGCTCGCCGCGCGCTTGAAAGAAGGATGGAACGACTTTACCGGCGAGGTTGTCAGACGCAACCCCGCGACGCCCAGAGATGTCCCGCAGCAGTACGTGATGAAGCCGTATGCCGTTCGCCTGATGTATAAAGGGCAGTCGTGGTGTACGGTTGACCTTGAGGTCGGTTTCAACGAAATCGGCGATGCGGACGATTCGGAATATGCGCTTTCCGACGAAGTGGCCGAAATCTTCACGCGGCTTGGATTCCCAGTTCCCGACGCCATCCCGCTCATGAAGTGCGAGTTTCAGGTCGCGCAGAAACTCCACGGTCTGACGGAACAGAATAGCCGCCGGGCGCACGACCTTATCGACCTCCAGCTGATCGTCGAGAGGACGCCAATCGACCTTGCCGAGACAAGGCGAATCTGCGAGAGGCTTTTCGCGTTCAGAAGGCTTCAAACATGGCCGCCTAGGATCGTGATGAGGCAGGAGTGGGAATCGCTCTATCGAACGGCCAACGCAAAAGGTGCCGCAAATCGTTCTTTGGCGGAGGCCATTGAATGGGCGAACGGACTCATCGCGCAGATAACCAGTAGCGGGGAACAACAGACCCCCGTCGGCGCAATAGCAGTGACACAGTAACGCGAGAGGTGAGGTCATGGGACTCGTCAAGACAAGAAGGCTTGCGGCGATGCAGAAGCAGCAGCGCGCGAAGGCGGGGATGAAGCCGCCGGCGGTGAAGTGCGGCGCGAGGAAGGACGTTGAATCTTTCTGGTTGCGAGATGGGCGCAAATCCAAAAGAAAGGATTCAAGATGAAGAGGTTGTTTATCGGTACGTGCGTTTTGGCGGCATTGCTTGTCGTGGCATTTGTCGTTTTTGTAGCAGGGGTAGAATTTGGCCATAGATGGGGATATGATGAAGGATGGCGCGACTGCAAGTTTGATGCGAAGGAGACGTTGTATCCAAGGCGGGGCGATCCTTTCTATGACTCGTTC
>JAGCTA010000464.1 GCA_017963875.1 Victivallales bacterium
ATCCCGTAAGTTTATATTTCCGCCGCTTTGAGCTACAAGAGCGATATCATAAAACCACAAATGGCCAGCACAATGAACTAATGCCAGGTCTAATTCCGTCATTTTACCACAATGATTGACATTCCGCACTTCTTTAATCTTTTGTTCTTCAATCCAGTCACCCAATTCCTCGTTCCCCCACTTTTTCCCCAACGGAATCGGTAACGCACCTCTGAACAAAAGAAGCTTGATAAGCTCCTTGTATTGATTATCTAATTCAGGATATTCGGGATATTCATACTGCTCCTCCCATACTCCGTAAAGCACGGCTTCTCCGAATGGATTTCCACCATCGCCAATATAAGAAGGAATGTTTGGGTCTGCTCCGTGATCCAAAAAGTATTGTGCGGCCTTTAGTCTGGCATGGTATTTTGTAAGATACAAAGGAGTTGCATCACAATAGCCACCAAGATTAGGGTTATAGCCCCGTGCCAGAAGATAATCGGCAACTTTGACAAATCTGTCATAGTTTCTGTCATCAATGATAGGATAGTGATATGTATCGTCTTCCCGCTTCTCTGCGCACCAGTCATAATACTCTTCCACCATATCGCTCATTGCAGTACTGCCGTACTTGCCAACCGCATGGATGTTCGCACCTTTTTCCACTAGTTCCTTGACTTTTTCGTAGTCAAATCGTGAACATGCATTGATAAACTCCTCATCCAAAGGGGTATGCCTGTTCATCGGGTCGCCTGCAATATAGGCCAGCTGAATAGGCTTCAGGACAACGAAGGCATCTTTTATGTCCTCCCAGGACATCCTTTCCGCAACCTGCCCCTGCTTTGAATCAAGTTCGTCCTTCATGCCATAATTGTACCAGGATGCAAGCATCTCCTGCGGCATGATATAGAATCTTCTTGGGTAGTCGGGGCGTGAGGAAATGGCTGGCTCATCAAAGCGACCATATTGAATCTCTACAGTCCCCGAATTTGCCAGACGTTCCATCTCTACGAACATGTGCCTGATGAACTCATCAGGGTAGCCGTTGACAAAACGGATTGAGTTGAATGATGCCGCAACAGGACACCATTCGATGTCAAGTGCATTTGCAAAATCAGGCAGCGAAAGCAGTCTCTCACGCGCCGCCCCCCAGACTTTGACGGCAAAATATGCCTTCGGGGTATAGCGGAATTCGCTGAAATTCTCATGATTTTCACTGCATCTAAGTGAGACATTGCTTTCCATTGGCAGCCGTATGCACACGGGGCAGTCGAGAACCTCATGGGTACGCTTCACATCCTCAGCAGTGACTCTCTCATCTGCACAAATAAGATCAGTCAGCAGAAGCACTGGTAAATTTTCCATAATTATTCTTCTGTAGTTGAATCTTCGCCATCGACAAGATAGAACTCGCCGTCTTTCACCTCGACATATCTCTGCCCGTAACCGATGCCCAGCCGGATGCCGTATCTTCCAAAGCATTTCGCGCACATTGTCGCCCATTCTAGCGGACGGTCCCTTCTATGGGCGTCAAACAATTCGCCCTTTATCCTACAATGGCATATGTCGCATTCCTTTTCCATTTCCCACTTTTCAAAATCATTCTCCCTGATTTTCTCCATGATGCTCTCATCATCGCAGACAGCGCAACTGTCATGCCCATCCGGTGACTCCGCCTGCAGACTCTGCCGCATGTCCGCAGGTCGCCAGTCGGCATTCATTTTACCCAGCAATGTCCTATAGACCAATGCGGCATCCCGCGCATCATCGAGCGCGCGGTGTTCCCTCGAACAGTCAATGCCCAGAGCCTTCCGAAGGTCGGATAGACCGAGCTGGCCAAATGCCGTCTCGCCAGTCCTCAACAGCACGATGTCATTGAAGGCCCTGGCAAGGCGCTGTGAATCGCGTATGTTCCTATGGCCGCAACGCGCGGCGAGTTCTGGAAACTGCTCTTCGATGAAGGAGCGATCGAAGTCCACGTTCTGCCCGAGAAGGTCTATCGTCCCGATGCCGTACTCCTCCAGCCAGGCCAGAAGGCGGGCGAGAACCTCGTGGTACTCTTCGCCATCACTGGGGTCAAGACCATTCACCTCCAGTGCCTTTTGCTCTATGTTCTGCGGCCTGCGCGCCTTTATTCGCGCTGTAAAAGGCTGAATGGTATCCGATGGTTTAAGCATCCCGTCCAGCGGCAGGATGGCGATTTCGATTATATCGTGGCGATGGGGGTCAAGCCCCGTAGTCTCGATGTCGATAGATGCTATGATGTTTTCCATCTCATGTCTCCTCTTTACAATGTCCAATTCCATCTGCTACAGCATTTCAAAGGTGTATATGTCTGGATCGGTCATATACATGCCGGACACTTTGTCTCCACCGAAATCGAATGTCAGAAGAGTGGAGATTTTCCCTTGCTGCATATGCAGAGCATAGGCAAAGCCATGCGGGACAAGTCCCTCGACAAGGCGCACAAGCGAGATCTTTGGCGCGCTGTCCGTCCTTGCGATAGTTGAGAATTTTCCCGCTATATAGCTGCAGTAGGCGTTGCTTCCACGCATTGTGTCCTTCACCCAATAGGAGCCGTAGGTGAACTTGTCTCCTGCAAGGATGCTTTCAAACGCAGAGGCATCAAGGTGCTGCCATGCATCCATGACCGTGTTGACAGCCGCCATTCTAGACTTGCAGTCCGTCGAATCATCCATGAAGTCATATTTCCAATGCCAGACATTCGACACCGGCATCTCCCTGCCATCGATCTTGATTGCCTTGTCTTCTTTCATCTTATACAGATTTGGCAGTCTGACGCCGAGAAAATCATACACATCTTCTCTCCAGTCGTCATCCCCCGCCATGCCGCGATAGACCATATTGTAGCCATCCTTGTTGCTTTCAGAGCGTATGCCGGCGACTATGGCAAGTCTGCACTCGGAACCGTGCCAGTGCCATGGAGTGGCCATCAGTGCGTTCCCAACAGCCTTGCGGCATTCCTCCTCCGTGTCAAAGTAACCTGTGCATACCTTGACGAAAACATTTTTGCCATTGACGGAACAGCTGAACGCAGGGTCTCCCGGCAGTGCATCCAGAAAACGGACAATTTTTTCAACATCGTGCCTTCTCCCGACGGTATTTATCGCCATGCTGCCCAGCTCGGTGTTCTTGCCTTGGGAGGACAGGAAGATGCTATTTGCCCAATCATAGTCTGTCTTTTCCTCATCATGTGACTCATCTTCAGCCTCGTCATCGTTTTCGCCGAGGACAATTCCCTGAAGCCAGCCGCTGCATTCGACAGAATCGCCCACTTTCGGGATTTCCCCATCGTCAAACTTTTCTCTTGCCATGAATACAGGCAGTTTTGCATAGCCACCTCGCTCATCGAACGCAAGCGTGAACTTGATGCAGTCCCTTCCCATGAACACGAAGTCATCCCTTTGCTCGATTCTTGCAATGATCGACACATCATGCTCCCAGCCGGAAAAAGAGCGGTTGATATTGCACATGTCTTCCGGCATTGTGACTTTCACAGAGGAAATATTGTCATCCTTTCCCTCTTTGCGAAGACGTTTGCGTTCCTCGTCCAGCATCGGCCCCCTGTCAATGTCAAACTCATGCCCCTCGAAACGAGACATGTCGTATCCAAACACCGCTATCTCAATTTCATAATTGCGACCGGATTTGAAGGTATAGTCCCGCATTCCGTAGTCCTGCAGGTAGCATTCCAGCGTGTGGCCCTCGCAGAGCCGGAACTCGGCGGACGCCTCCACTGCATTGTTCCAAAGACTGATGGAGAGCAGCGGCGACTTCAGACGCCAGCCGTTGCCTGGCCTGAATGCCGGCATGCCTGAAATGACAGTCAGTTTTTTCTCATTGGCCGGCAATCCGAGAATGCTCAGCGAGAAAAGCGGCGAGTTATTCTCTTCTGGCCTCTCGTATGCCAATCCCAGCGACTTCTCAAGCACAGCCCCGCCGCAGGCGTACTCGGGAAGCGCATGCGACTCTCCGTATGGTTTCCCGTTCTCGACAATCGTCTTTATGACCTTCTCGGACTCATCATGCAGAATGCCCGGTGCGACTGAGTCCCACAAATCTCCCATTCCATATCCCTCGATGTACGAGACAGGGACATTTCCGTCCAGCCCCTTCGCATCGGGGACATCGGGATAGCAGTCCATCTGGCGTTCCAGCTGCCGCCGCCGCGCGTCAGGATTCTGCATTGTTGTCCTGAACACCGACTGGAAAAGCAATGGATAATCATGGAAAGTCTGCGTCCTGTCATACTCGTCGGCATCCTTGTCCTTTCTTCGCGCCTCGGCTGTCCTGTCGCCGCAGTAAATTGCGAGTGCGGATGAATAGCATTCCAATGTCATCTGCACATTCTCATCGTATTCGTATGTCATGCCAAGGGCACAAAGGACCTCTGGAAGCTTCTTGGGCTCGCTGTCCGCAGGAATGCTTGCAAGCATGGCATCGGCAGTCAAGGCGGCCTTTGACATTTCCCTTTTCTTGAAATATTCAGGAAGCAGTTTCTCGCCCAGAATCCAGATATTCTGGCCGAATTCCTTGGAATACTGTTTTCTCCATGCAGAAATGAAGCAGTACAACGCCGCCTCATTCATGCCAAGATGGTCAAATGCACACCCCATGACATTCCAAAGAGGGGCAGAGTCGATATTGATGCGCTGCAGGATAACATTAAGCAGGCGGACTATTCCATGCTGGTAATTTGTTTTCAGGGAATGGTGGATGGTCACTGCGAGAATGTCCTCATAATAGCAGAAACACCCGAAGCGAAGCATCCCGTTCAGAAATCTGTGCTGATAATAAGGCGACACTTTTCCCTGGCGTTCGAACTCATACGCCCAAAGCATCAACCGCTTATACCTTTCATCCCCATCATCATTTGTGTGATTTTTTTTGTAATCAGACGTTATTATCCAAAGTTCTTCGTCCACGTCTCGGGCGGGCGGTTCAACCAGTGCCGACTTGAACAAGTCAAGCATCTTCTCCTTCAGATTGCCTGGCAAGGCGACTACAGGCTTCTCAAGGAAACCGCCATTCTCATCAAGGCCGACGGCGTACATATACCTGAAATGCCCAGGCCTTGAACAGAACAGCCTGAAAAGGATTCTTGAACCTCCGAACCGGCTGTCAAGTTCCAGCCACTTGTCAGAGCCTCCGCTGGCATCAACATCCCATCCCCATACGCCAATGGAATGAAGGTAAGGCCCTGTCGGCATTGGTTTGCAGGCATCTCTCCAACCGCACGTGCGAAGCACTTCCAAATTGTATTTCGCCCCGACAAGTGCGATGTTCAAGTCGAACAGGTCATCGCGTTCCGCATCGCGTCCTTGTATCTGCCGCCTTGCCTCGTCGAGCCAGCCACTGGGAAGAGGTGTGTTTGCAGGCCGAATCCGCGTGCAAACGTTATACGAATTGCGATAGATTTCAAGAGAAGCCAGATCCAAGCCAGAGGGCATTCCCTTTGCTAGGCCGATTTTCGCCGCCATGCCGCCAAGAATCTCCAAGGCATAGAGGAGCGGCTGCTCCGGTTTTTCCCCATTCTCCTTGGGTTTCAGATTCCTCACATCGGTGACAATGCCCTCTTCATCCAGCATTACCAGGTCTATTGGAAAGTTTGGATTCTCGTTGTTGAAAGCATACTTGCCCGGCTTTTCAAAGACATATATGAGACCAGAACGTTCGTCCAGGGAATTCAGCTTGTCAAGTCCCGTATCCATGTCGGCATAGTTCTCCGCAACGAGTATTTCGCTGAATGCCACGCCATTGAGAGTTATTGGATGTTTCTTCATTGTTCTCTACCCCATGTTGGTTGTTCTGGCGTTGAATAATACCTTTTGATTTAAGCTGGATGAACAAGTGAATGCCGTGCCGATGACGCCTGCCCCGCAAAGCTGTCACCACCAGCCGCCTCACTAATAACCAGCCTGTTATCCATAGCCTTTCCGCTACCTCTTGTCAATGATGCCAGCTCGATTGGCAGCGCATCAGAAGTGTTCATTGCCGTTAATATACACTTTTTCAAAAAATGAGCAAGTTCGTTTTGAAAAATATTATCAAGAAGAAGTCAAAAAACGCATAATTGAGGCATTTCACATTGTTTTTTTGTAAAAATAGGTTACAGTATTCCATATTCCAATAATGAATCGGAAGCATGGAAACATTCACATTTGACAAAAATATGGACACAACTGACAAACAAGACGGCACAAGGAAGCTTTACCGCAGGATGGCCTTTATCGTCGAATACCTTAAGACTCACTCGGCTGTTACACTTGAAAAACTTCTTGTGGGGATTGTCAAGGCCGGCCTTGGAGCGGGTTCGCAAGGAAAATGTTCCAGGCAGTCCGTCTATCGGGCCATCAATACCCTTTCCGACAAGTACAAATGCCCTGTAAGATATGATGTTCCGACTCATACCTATGTGCTTGACAACCCGGAATGGGAGTTTGTGGCCCCGACAATATTGAGCGACAGCGAACTCCTTGCACTCACGCTTGGGGCAAAATTCGCGCACGACTTCCTCCCCAATACCGTGGCTGGGAGAATCGAGGACGCCGTGGACAAGACGCTTGAAGGAAGCGGGGCACGACGTTTCACCAACGAACTGACAGATGCCTTCAAGTTTCTCAGTGGAAGAAGACCGGATGACAACGGAGATATATTCCGTGCGGTTTTCGAGGCGTGGAGTTCAAGACGGCTTCTGTACATCACATACAAGGACGAGAATGGAATGGAGACCAAACGGATTATTGAACCGCAAGCCTTGGCCTTCTTCGACATGGAGTGGACCATCAGGGCCTATTGCCATAAGCGCGATGCCCCCAGGACATTCCTGCTGTCGCGAATTAGCAGTGCCGCAATCCAGGACGAGACTTTTGAGCCGCGCCGCGAACTCATAGACAGTCTCACATTCGACACATTCTATAACTATACTGACAAGATTAGCAATGCCCGATTCCGACTTTCGGAACGTGGAGCACAATATGCCAAGAAACATATTCTTCATACCTGTCAGATTATTGAGCCAGCCAATAAACTCGGATGGTACATACTGACGGTACCGGAAGCGTCTCCAGAACGAATTTTTCCATGGGTTTTTGCAAAAAAAGGAGAGGCCGACCCTTTGTCGCCGAATGTGCTTGTTGAGGAGGTCAGAAAACAGGAGCGGCAACTGGCCAAGGCCATCGGAGCAGTCTGACACGAGGCGATGATGCTTGCCTTCGCCAGGGCACGGCACTGGCAGAGGCTCATCGACGAGGGACAGGTGGCGAGTGCGAAGGCTCTGGCACAGCAAGACCCGTCTTGCAGAGATGCCGACGGCCTTTTTCACGTCTGGAAACGAAGTGCGTTTTCTCGAATATAGGAACAGGGTTCATAGCAATTCCACCAAGGTATAATTGGCTTTGACAAATAAACGGCGTTTTGCTCGCCCTATATCCAAGTGCCTTATCTACGGCATATTAAGTGCCAAGAGAGAAGATTTTCGGGGGTTCGCGGAACTGCGGCAGTAGGAACAGTGTTTCGTAATTCGGGAGACCACGAATTGGTTTTCCATAACTGTTCTTCCGAGAAACAGCTATTTCTCGCTTTTCCCCTCCTTAAAGGGGTTGGACTTCTGGGGTAGGGCTATCCCTACATTCAGAGAATGTGGCGGCCTTCGGGCGGAAGATTATCTCAAATATAGCCGAATTTGGCTTCTCTTGAGAGGGCGGAAAACGAAACAGAGAAAGCCGCCTAAACGCCTTGTTTACGGTAGGTTAGCGCAGAAACAACAAGCCCTCAAGACCACGGTAGGACTTGAGGGCTGATGGAAAATGAATGGTCGGGGCGGCGAGATTCGAACTCGCGACCTACTGGTCCCAAACCAGTCGCGCTAGCCAAACTGCGCTACGCCCCGATTAAGATGATATTAATATAATCCATTCGTTTTTGTTTTCAATCCTCGACAATGTCAATTTGCTGAAAATATCGTTAAAATCATGTATTCAGTCAAAAAAGTTTTTGGAGAATTTGCAAAACTCTGTTGGCATATTATACTTATAATGCTTTTAGAAAACATCTTGGATTATGGCAATGAATCTTACGGATATGATGGAACGCGACAGCGAAAACTATGCACCCAGCGCAACTTTGCGTTTTGGGTTCTTCGTCATTTCCATTATTGCTATTATTATCATTAGTTAGGGTCGCCCGTTCGTCCTGCATGGCAAGATACGGGCGGATTCAGATGCCCGTATCTGAATTATCTCCCGTTCCTTCTGTGCACTCAATAGAAACAATTTGTGCAAAAGGTCAAAACGAACAATGGAAAACACCAAGCAACTTGCGATGAGGGTCCAGGAATTGAGGGCCCAAAAACAACTGACTGTTCCCCAGATGGCGGAAATGCTGAAAGCAGCCTGCAACGGAACAATCTACGGCCAGGAAGCTGTTGACGCGTTCGGTGACGGATCCAACGGCGCACAGTTTGACTGTGCATTCATCAACGGTGTTTCCACGATCACCTTTGACGGTGCCGTGATCAGCGGAGCTGACGAGAACGGGAACCAGGTCTTCAGTCACGAATACACCTATGCCGGGCCGCTGTCACTGGGCGGAATGATGGAAGGATACCTGTATGAGACTGCGGATGAAGACGCGGGTGAATTCAAATATTTCTACATGATGCCCGATACGCCGGCTACCACCTATCACCTGGAGTTCCGTTACGGAAGCAATACGGAAGACCTGGCTGAATACAACAAAGGACCTTACGCTTACTGGCTGGCAGCCGGTTTCCCGGTGGACGCGGATGAAGAAATGATCAGGAACGTAATCACGCTGTTCTGCGAGGAAAACCTGACGGAAGAAGAGGCGGAAGACGCCGCCTGATGCATGATATCAATCGGGCGAAGCCATCCCGAATGATATACCACCTTACCTCCAAAGGGGCGGGATGCCGATGCGTACCGGCATCCCGTTTTCCTTCGTCCGCGTGTTGACTGACTTTTCAGAATCTGATAAACTACATCAGTTAGAACTCGTTAACAAAATACAGCGTTCAGCCGGGGCGGAATTCCCGGACAACTGCCGGGGCCAAGCGTTCATTCTTATTAACGGGGAAGGAGAATTCTGATGAATATCTATGAATCAGCAGAAGATTATCTGGAGCAGATCCTGATGCTGCTGGAACAGAAGGGGCATGCCCGTTCCATCGATATCGCCGCTGGGCTGGACGTCTCCAAGCCGTCGGTGAGCATCGCCATGAAGAAGCTGCGCGAGAACGGATATATCAGTATGA
>JAGCTA010000465.1 GCA_017963875.1 Victivallales bacterium
ATAAACGCCTTTGCGAATGATAACAGTGTCTGCCAGTTGAACTTGTGATGCCGCATGATTGACCGTTCTGAACGGCTGTTCAGCAGTCCCTGGATTGTTGTCATCACCATCAGTAGCAACATAGAATATACGCCCCACACGAGATGGGGAAACGGGGAAGAATTCTCTGTTTTTCATTTGGAACTCCAACGTTATGTCGAATTCAATTATGCAACGCGATCTCCAGCGAATGGGTCAATTCCTCGCCAATGTGCAATGCGTCCACAGACGAGATGTCCGACGGCAGTTCCGCCAGATGGAATGTGAAATCCAGAGGGCCTTGAGCGCCGATAGCGAAATTCGTGTCCCAGAAGTCATCGAACAGCACAGCGTTAAGCATATTGACATCCTTCAACGGACCGTATTGACGACTGCCAGGCAGTGAATTGCCAAAAGAAACCATTGCAGCGTCCTCCGACGACCACGCCAACGTCCACGGTCTGCATCCATAAACTGCCGTTCCGTCAATGGCGTAGAACTCCTGGCATGAACCTGGTATCTGGTCGATGCCTGGCTGGAAAGGCTCGCCCCCTTCTGTTAGTGTGGGTATGATGTCTCCTGTATTTAGCGGGAACTGGAGATACCATCTCTGTGGCACTGCTGTCGGCAGACGGTTCACATGCAGTTTGAAAACCATCTGGCGAGTGGTCGGATAAACCTCCAAACGACGCCAGCCATTAAGCAAAAACGGATGCGAGAATCCTTGTGTAAAAACAATCGTGTTGCCTTCCTGAAATCTCTCAGCCTTGCCATAAACCGCTGATATTTGTTTGACGACTCGTCGTGCTTCTTCCAGGCGCTCATCAGGGTCCTCAATGTAGAAAACTCGCCTGAATTCCCAGCGAGGACCAAAGCCATCAACTGTAAAACCAACAAAATTGCCAATGCCATCCTTGAAAAGTGGCTCGCCGTCAGTAAAAGAAACTGATGTTGGCCAACCCTTGTCATCAACCGTTATTCTTGCTTTTTGCTTTTCTTTGGGTTCCACTTCTGCCATATCGCAAAAAGTGAAACGACGAATTGTCTGTGCAGGAATTACGCCTGTGAAAAATCCCCAAATACGGTCTGGCTCTGCGTCGGCGAAAAGTTGCGACGTATTTTCGATGGAGCAGTGCTCTGGCTTTGGCTGTACAAAATTACGCGTCCCTGGCAAGGGATAGATCGAATGGCATTCACTCGTCGTCTCGTCCCGCACCATCTTCGGGATAGGATGCCGCAATGCCTCCGTTTCAAATGACACCCAGCGTTCTGTCGAAACATTGGAAACATTGGCAACCGTCAACCCAGGCTGTTCCATAGTCATTATCGGACGCATTATTTCCGAAAGTTGCCAACGGGCCAATGCCTGCGCCTCGAAAGCGTAGTTCTGCTTCTTGCAGGCCTGTCCGACAGTTTCACGCGTGTCTGGTCTTGCCTCTGCTCCCCAATAACCATACGTATGTTCCTTGAACCAAACCAAATCCCGCAAACATTCTTCGCAGATGATTTCTGAACGACCTGTCTTGTCACACTTGAAAGACGACTCTTGTTCCGCAAGACGGTTGATTTTCCTCAGCGTGCGCTCCGCATCACGAGCGGCTGACTGCGCCAACGGCATCGACATGGAACCAATGCCCCACCAATCCGTCCATTCCCCTTCATATTCGGGAAATACATCGGCGTAACGCTCTTCCATCTCAGCCAAGATCCTGGACGGTGTTGAAAACTCCAGCGACGGCGACAATCCAAGTTTGTTCCATTCATAGACGAACTCCGCAAGCCCCTCAAAAGGCGGGTCATTGTCATACCGCCATTGACCTGTAACGGAAACGGGGAATATCTCGTATGGATAATTGCCCTGCGTAACCAATGCATTTGCCCCAGCCGTGACAGCGTTAATGCCTGCTGGCCCCTTTTCAATGGTTGCCAAATGCTCCAGGCAATGCCTGTGGGCCTCAAGAAGACTCTTCCTGTCCGCCTTGAAATAGTCCTTTGATGTCGGAGCTCGGTAGGTCATGTCCCCGATGGCTGGAATAGGACCTCTCCGCCAGTTGTCGTTGAAGACATAGAAGCCGTTGTTGTAGGAAGCGTTCATGTACACGAGAATGCGGCGTCCATCAGGCTGTTTCCAGTAAAACAGCGTATGCGGTGGAAATGGATAGTCCGCCAAATAGCGGTTTGGCCCCGTCCACAGGTATTTGACACCAGCATCCAAGGCGCGGTGGACTGCGGCCCTGGGAATGCCGTTGACATCCGTCTGCATCAGGCACGTGCATTTGAGATGGTCCCGCAGTTCTTCCAGTTCATCTGGTATCCACCGATAGCATAAGTCCCATTCTTCGCGTGTCAGGAAAGGCGTCATGTTGAATGGAAGACAACAGACCTCCAAGGCTCCGCTATCTATGGCAGCACGCAGATGTTCAGGCATTTTTCCCCCCGCGTCATGCAAATTCGCACAATAGGCAAGAAGCGGTTCCAGCACCTCGCATGTCCAACGGAATGGACACTCCAAACTTGATTTTTTAATCAGTTCCAAAGCGCGTGCGACAAAATCGCTCTGGAGTCTTGCCGCCACGGCGGGATGGTCCGTATAACCATAATCCGCATGGGAATGATGGATGATGGAGATTTTCTTTATGATCATGAATAGTACTGCCTTGTAAATAATGAATTATGCTGAAGTATCCAAATTCTTAACCGCTAAACGCTTTCCAAGTCCATTTCCTTTGCCAGACGATATATTGGACTTTAAATTAGGTTATTTTGCATAATGCGTACCAGTAAATAGTTTTCATGCATAGCAAAATCCTCCACCACCTCGGGCATTTTTCAATATAGCAATATAGGCGGAGATAGTCAATAGTCCTTTCATGGAGATTTTTACTGTTGACTAACAGCAACGAAAACATAAACCTGCCAAGATAGAAAACACTCCGTTCCCCCAAAAGAATTCTGACATCGAAGATCGAACCTACCCTCATAGAGAATAGACCTGAATCAGTGAAGTGGCGAATAGCGAGGCGAATTCTAGGAAAGTTGAAGGCGCGTATTCGACATACGTAACCGAAACTCGACAAAGAAATTGCCCGTCAGACGTGACTTCACGAATTCAGGAATAGAGTGTTTTGCTTCTTGGGTGTATTGCTCGTACGAAAAAACAAATTCATGGACTTTTTTTCAGTCTTTGGTGTGATAGATTATTTGCAATTCGTGAGGCACGGTAATTCAGATGATACTGTTTTTATCAAAATCACTTTTATAGATGTTTCACTCAGAAAGGGAAAAAGAAGACTCTGTGTTCTGATATGACAAACCTTTTGTTACCTATTCTCACGTCATAAGTGACCGTTTCAGAAACAACCGACAAAACAGCAGGAATAACCGACACCATGGAGAAAAAACTTACATTAACCTATTCCAATTTGCCTGGCGTGGCGGGTGACGCCGATTTGATTCTTCCAGATGAATGCCTTGAAGACAGATTTCCCGTTCTTCTGCTGCATGGTGGCGGTTGGTCGGCCATGGACAAAAAGGATGTCATAGGCATAGCATCGTTCCTTGCGGAAAACGGCTATCCCGTACTGAACGCCAATTATCGGCTCAGCAATGATGTGCCATGGCCTGCCTGCGCAGAGGATTGTCTCACAGCCGCACGATACCTTTTGGACAATGCCTGCAATCTGACTGGTCATTCTACACCTCGGCAAATTCTTGTGGTTGGTGCCTCCGCAGGAGGTCATCTCGCCCTCTTCACGGGACTCTCCATGCCCACTGAATATGTGGCAGGCATCATTGCCATCAGTCCCATCGCCGTTCCGGAACCTGATTTTGCCGTATATCCGAACCGTTACCAATGTCTCTTTGGACATCCAGCGACACAGGAAGACCTGGTGGATATCAACCCCGCACGCCTTCTCTCCCCCGCATCCCCGCCCATTTTCATTTCACACTCCCGCCTGGATACCATCGTTCCCATTGAAAGTTCTCGACTTTTTCTGGAAAAGACTCGTTCCATGGGAGTCCATACAATGTTTGACGAATATGACGGCATCGGAGACGGACACCGAATCTGGCGGCCTGGGATCACGCCACATCGTCTTCTTTCCGAACTGGAGGAAGCCATCTTGAAGTTTCTCAAAACACTTCCCCCAACAAAAAGTGATGTCAACTAATCTCTTTCCTGTTTTAAATAATGCATACTGACCGCCTTCTCGGATCCAAGAATCAATATATCCACAACAGGAGAATATGCTATGAACAAACGCATCGGACGCCTTCTTGAATATGTGCAGACACATGATCTTTTTCCTGCGCCAATCGATTTCAAGTGCGATCCATTCGATGAAAACCTGGCGGAGCCTGTCAGGAATGCGAAGGTGCTTGTCGATTACATGCTGGCCCAGCCTGTGATTCTGCACGAAGACAGCGAATTGGCTGGGTTGACACAATTCAGACAGGGATGCCCCGTGCCGTCCGACCTTTTCCCCCGCTCTGGACATCAGCGCAGTTCTGCAGGCTGTGCACGCTATTACACAAAACCCGTCGAGAACCTTTGCACTTGGGACTGGCAGCACTCCAACCCCAATCTTGCAAAGGCCGTCCGAATTGGGTTGTGCGGATATATTCGGGAAATCAACGAATCCAGGAAAAAGCATATCGGAGATTATGACAGACTGTGTTTTCTGACTGGGCTGGAACTATTCATCCAGGGGCTGGAACAACGCATTGAACAGTATCGTGCCTATTGCTTGGAACAGTCAGTCTTAACTGATAATCTCGAAAGGAAACAGACGCTTCGTCGTATGGCAAGAACGCTGGAACGTGTCCCCATGAATCCAGCAGAGACTTTTGAAGAGGCGATTCAGACCGTCTATATCTGCTGGCAGTGCCTTTCGGACAGCCTCGGACGCCCAGACCAGTATCTTCTGCCCTATTACAAACGTGACATCGAAAAGGGCATTCTGACCAAGGAGCACGCCAAAGAACTCCTTCAGGAACTTTTCCTGACCATTCATCGCTTCACCAAATTGGGATGCAGCAACGACGCAAAAGGTGGGGAATCGCATTTTGCTGTCGGGGGCTATACCATCGACCACGAGGACGGCTTCAATGAACTGTCGGAACTGATCATTGAAGCAATGATGGACTTGCCCATTGTCCGTCCAGAAGTCTCGCTTCGTTGGAACAAGAAGACACCATTTGCCGTCTTGAAGAAAATGATGGACTACGAGCGGAAAGATCCCTTCAAGCGGATCGCCTTCGTCAATGATGAACCACGAATCAAGTCGATGCAGGAAATCATGCACCTTCCGTGGGAAATCGCCTACGACTATATCATGGTCGGGTGCAATGAACCTGCATTTCAGGGCGGAATCTCCCTCGGAGCCGAGGCCGTGAACATCTTGCGCACCATGACGGACGTGTTTTCCAAGCGCAAGACAGAAGTGCTGGAATGCACGTCGTTTGATGAATTCTACGTCCTTTGGGAAAAAGTGCTGATACAGGATTTGGAAGCCGCACTTGCATGGAGCAACAAGTTCAATGTCATTCGTTCTGGAGACTGCAACATCATGAGCAGCCTCTTTCTGGAAGGATGCATTGAACGGGCTCAGAGTGCCACCCGCGGCGGTGCCATGCTGGCAACCGCTGGGCTGAACTTCATGGGCGGAACAAACCTCATTGACTCTTTGTCCATCATCCAGCAATTCGTGTTTGACGAAAAACGAATTACCATGGCGAAATTGGTCGAGGCCCTGGAAAATGACTGGAAGGGCTTCGAGGAACTACGCGGGCAAATTCTGCGAGACGGTTGTTTCTTCGGAAATAACGACGACCGTTCCAACAGCATGGCCCGACGCGTCAACCAGACGCTATACGATTTCGCCATCGGACGCCTTACGGTTTTCGGTGACCAAATCATCTTCGGCAATCTGACGGGCTATCTGCCACATTTCGCCTGGTTCGGCTCTAAGACTGGCGCGACTCCAGACGGACGCGTCGCGGGAAGCGCACTTGCCTTCGGCAGCGGACAGTCCGAAGGCAAGGACAGGGACGGCATCACGTCACATCTGCTTTCCGTGGCTCAATACAATCCAACTGGCATCATGAACGGCAATTCCGTCATGAATCTAACGGTTGATCACTCCATCATCGAAAACGAGGAAAGTTTCGACAGTTTTGTTCGTCTGATCGAGACTTATTTTCAACAGGGAGGGCTTCATCTGCAACTCAACTACCTATCAGCGGGCGAACTGCTTAAGGCAAAAGCATCGCCGCAGGACTACAAGAGTCTCCGAGTTCGTGTCTCTGGTTTCTCTGCCTATTTTGTCGGCCTGGTACCAGAAATCCAGGACAACGTGATATCTCGAACCATCGGCAACATTTGACATACCGAATCTGCTTAATATTCTGGAAAGTGGCTGAACAGTAAAAACATCTTCTGGAGAGCGAATTATCCACTTCAAACAAGGTTTCATCATGAAGAATTTGAAAAACATATTTTGATATTTATATTTTATTAAATATATTATATTATTATTAAATAATATAGTTAATAATAATATAAATGATTTATCAAGGATAATGTCATGCAAACGCCCTATGGTGAATTCTACGATGAAGATATTGCGGCTTTGGAATTTCAACTTCAATGGTATATGAAATATGGCAATCTCCCGACAACGGTTCGGAGAGAA
>JAGCTA010000466.1 GCA_017963875.1 Victivallales bacterium
CATTTTGACAACAGCCATTGGCCTGCCCATACATTTCGCCAATGCGAAGAAACGAATTGATCCTGTGGTGACAATCCATCCCAAAAATTGCTTCCAAAGAACAATCCGCGTTACAGGGGACGTTGACTACAAGCCGTTTTCCTATTTTCACAAAGGTCCCACACCGCATGGGTATGACATTGAACTCGTCACAGAACTAGCAAATCGAATGGAAGTCAACTTGGATTTGAAGTTGATGAACTGGAATGATGCCGTCCAGTCGATGCAATCACGAAAGACTGACATAATCCTTGGATGCGACTGGCAGGATTCCACTGTCATGGATTGCAATTTCACAATACCGACTTTCGAGGAAAAATTCGTTGTCTTTCAGGAAGAGCCAATCAAGTCATTCAGTGACTTGTATGGGAATAAAATAGCGGTCATTGATGGATGCGGCATGCAAGACACCTTGAAAAGATACCACCTTTGGCAGAATTGCATTGAGTATGCAAATGTGACTGAATGCGTACAAGCCGTCCTCCAAAATGAATGCAATTGCTTCCTTGCCCATCACACCATCGGCGAAGTTGCCTTGCGTGAGTTTGGAGATATGGGGAATCGTTTCCATGGACGGATAGACTTCGCGAGCGGTCAAATGTGCCTAGGAGTTCAAAAGGACGACATTGACCTGTACGAGAAGGTCAATTCAACCTTGTTGGCATTACGCGCCGACGGCACAATGGATGCCCTGGCCCACAAATGGTTGGAAAGATTCTCGGAAGACATTACGCTTCATGAGTTTTTACATGATCATCCCATGATCTTCATTGTGACTGCCAATTTGGCAATGGTTGTGATTTTTGTCATTCTTATAATGAACTATTATCTGATTCGGATTCGCAACGAAAAAGACCGCGCCATCGCGGCGGAACAGGCGAAGACGCTTTTCTTTTCCACGGTTTCACATGATATCCGCACGCCGCTCAATGCCATCATTGGCTTTTCGGAACTACTGAAGAACGGCATGAGCAACGAAACAGAGCGACAGAACGCCCTCAAGGCAATCACCACAAGTGGCAATACGCTTCTGGAACTTGTCAATGACATTCTCAACCTTTCCAAACTGGAGACAAACAAAATGGTCTTCAATGTCGAATTGACCGACATGGGAAAACTCGCATCCAGCGTATTGCATTCATTTGACGTCGCGGTTGCCTCTGGCAAAGTCAAGTTGGTCGAGGATTTTTCCGACATGCCTTCCCTTCTTGTTGATCCGCATCGGATCCGCCAGATTCTGTTCAATCTTATCGGCAATGCCGTGAAATTCACTGAACAGGGAGAAGTCAGACTGAAAATCACGTTTGAGAGGAATGGAACTATTGATGAAGGGACGGGAAAACTGATTCTTTCAGTCTCCGATACAGGCTATGGCATTTCACCCGAAAACCAGACAAGACTCATGCAGCCATTTGTGCAAGTGCAGAATCCAGCAACGAAAAAGGGAACGGGACTCGGACTCTACATTTGCAGGCAATTGGCTATGCGCATGGGTGGAGAATTGACGCTGTCTTCTGAACTGGGAAAAGGCTCGACCTTCACCATGACTCTACCCAAGGTAGGGTATTCTTCACAAAAGCCAGAAATTACAAAAATCGAGATTGATACTCAGCAGGAAGTCTCCAAGAACTATCGGGTCATGGTCGTTGACGATGTTCCTATCAACCGCGTTGTGATACAGGCAATGCTAAAACGCCTGAATGTTACCAATACCATTTTTGCCTCAAACGGAGTGGAAGCCTTGCAAAAACTCGAGGCATCCCCTGATGGATTCGACATGATCTTGACAGACATGTGGATGCCTGAGATGGACGGGGTGACGTTGATTGGCGAAATCCGCAAGGACGAACGCTGGGAATCGCTTCCCGTATATGCTGTCACCGCAGATTCCGAAGCGCAGGATACATACAAGACATTTGGATTCACGGGGTTTCTGCTGAAGCCTGTAACGTTGGACAAACTCCGCGAGTTACTGTCATGAGTAAACTATTATAAAAACAGGAACAGAGGAAACTGAAAAAATGCCTGCAAATCGCATGAGACGTCGCTAACAAAGGACAGACGACGTTCTACATTCGGCAGACGACGGACGAAATGAAACTCACTTGGCTCACCATCAACTGTTCATATTCCCATTCATCGCTTGCATTGCCGATTCTCCAACAGGCCTGCAAGCATCTTGACCGTGTTCACTGGAACGCTGTTGATGCCCTGAACCAGGATGATCCATTTGAAATTGCACGTCAAGTGCTGGATACATCCCCTGACTGTGTGGCGGCTCCAATATACATCTTCAACCGCTTGATTGTGCTAGCCGCCCTCTCCCGCATAAAAATCCTCAATCCATCCATCGTTGTCATCGTCGGGGGGCCCGAATGCCTAGGGGAAGGGGCACGGCAACTTCAAGAAACTTCTCCTTTCATCGACTACATCTGCTCTGGTGAGGGCGAAGAAATCTTCCCTATTCTTCTGAACGACTTGCTGGCCGCGCCCCCCTTGCCTGAAAACCATCTGCGTATCGCCATGCGCCCCGTATCGATGGAATCGCCTGTCCGCCCCACGAAGAGCCCATTTTTCCGTACGGACAAGCCCTTTGTCCAACTTGAGACATCACGCGGCTGTCCTTTTGGCTGCCAATACTGCACATCTGCTGAAACCCATGTCCGCTACAAGGACATACAGACAGTCCAAGAGGAACTCACGGCTATTCAGGCACACGGCGTCCGTGAAGTCCGACTCATAGACCGAACATTCAATACGCCAGAAACCCGAGGGATACAACTTCTCCGCCTTTTCAGGGAATCCTTTCCAGACATAAGGTTCCATCTTGAAATCCATCCGCAGTTTCTTCCGCCCGCAATTCGCAAAGAACTGAAAAAAGCACGGCCAAGGCAACTGCATATCGAAGCGGGCATCCAGTCGCTGCACAACGAAGTCCTTGAAGCCGTTGGCCGCATACCGAATGCAGAACAGGCGCTTGAAGGTCTGCGCTATCTTGTATCCCTTCATCCACTCTTTGACACTCATTGCGACCTTCTCGCAGGACTTCCACGCCAGACGCTTCCTGGACTCATCAAGGATTTGAAAACCCTCATCGCCGTTCATCCTGCAGAAATACAACTGGAAGTATTAAAGATATTGCCTGGCACCATATTGAAGCAGCGAGCCCCCAGCCTCGGCATCCGTTTCAGTCAGGAACCGCCATACGACGTGATGCAAACGCCAGACATGTCGCTTGAAGACATTGCAACAGCGCGTCAGTTATCTCGCATGATCGACCTTTTCTACAATCATCCTGTATTGATGAATACATTTATATCGGCAAGCCAGGGAAACGACGAATTTGTCGATGAACTTTTCATGTACCTGAAAACTCGGACCAGCATGTTGTCATCACAGACTCCAAGCCTTGATGCACGCATGAAACTTCTTCATGGATTCCTTGAAGGCAACGCTGCCTATGACCTTGCAAGATTTGAACTCGACCTGGCATGGCTTCGCACAGCGAACACGCCTGGAAAACTCGCTTCATCCGCGAAACTCATTGACACGCTTCCCGAAGAAGCCTTTCCAACGGCTGGCAATCCGCAGGATGCCCTGTCACGCAAAGGCACGCGTCTTTGGATGATTTGCCATGGAAATACAACCGTCGTTTTCGCCTATAACCGCGCCATCGCCCCTAACCATGCCGCAGCAGAATGGCGGTTGAGTTTCTAAAACATTCCTTTCCCCCACATGGGCAGATTCGGCTTTGCTGGACTGTTTTTGCCGCTGATTGTTTCATTCTTCCAAAAAGACATTATAGTATCTTCGAAATCTTCAGTTCAACTCCGCCATCAATACACATCATGACCTATTCAAGAAAAAACATCTCAGCCATCGCGGGATATGTTCCTGGAGAACAGCCTCGTGGACGGACATTCATCAAACTCAACACCAACGAAAACCCCTACCCGCCTTCGCCAGCAGTCGCGAAGGCGCTTAAGGAATTCAACCCCGACCGTCTGCGGCTCTATTCCGAGCCATCTGCCATGGCCGTACGCAACGCGGCCGCAGACGTATTGGGCTATACTCCCGCGCACTATCTCATCGGCAACGGCTCCGATGACCTTCTGACCATCGCCCTCAGAACATTTGTGGACCAGGATGGCAAAGCCGCATTCACCAACCCAAGTTATTCACTCTATCCAGTTCTTGCCGACTTGCAGGGAGCCCAGCGTGTCCCCGTGGAACTGACCGATGATTTCGACTTGCCTGAAAACACCTTGGAAACCATTGATGGCGCAACGTTGTTCCTTGTCGCCAATCCCAATGCTCCGACAGGCAATCTCATTTCCAAAGAACGGCTGAGAAGAATCGCCGAGCAATTCCATGGTGTCCTTTGGATTGATGAAGCATACGTGGACTTCGCAGGCAAGACATGCCTGGACCTTGTTGGCGAATTTCCGAATGTCGTCGTTTCCCGAACGCTCTCGAAAAGTTATTCCCTCGCGGGGCTGAGGCTAGGCATCGCCTGCGCCAATCCAGACCTCATATTTGAGATGAACAAAGTCAAGGATTCCTATAACATCGACATGATTGCCCAGGCATTGGCCGAAGCCGCCATCCGCGACCAGGAGTCCATGAAGAACAATGCACGGAAAATCATTGCCACACGGGAGCGTGTCGCCAGTCAACTGAAAGACATGGGCTGCGATGTGCTACCTTCCGCCGCCAATTTCATTTTCGTCCGCCCGCCAATGGAGGCCGCCATTCTGTTCAAGGAACTGCGCGAGGAGGGCTTCCTGGTACGTTATTTCAACCTCCCGCGCATCGATGACCGCATACGGATAACCATTGGGACTGATGAAGACATGGACTCCTTTGTCAAAGCAGTCAAGGGAATACTTGAAAGACATCGTTAATACTATCCGCGCATGACCACTTCTTCCAACGAATCATCCTCCAGCGTTCCACCACGGATTCCAGGGCCAGCCGACATCCACAAGACCCGCCCGCCAAAACGTTCTGATTTCAAGCATGTGTTCCGTGCTCTCGGATACGCATTCGAGGGACTATGGGACGCATTCAGGCGCGAGGCCGCTTTCCGCCATGAATTCATCCTTGGAATCATTCTCTTCCCTGTTACCCTCTTGCTTCCCTTTGATGTCACTCTTCGCATCGTCCTCAACGCCCTTTGGATCAGCCTTCTTGTCGCGGAACTCATCAATTCCGCTATTGAGGCCATTGTCGATCTTGTGACGCCCGAATGGCATCCGCTGGCGAAACAGGCGAAGGACATGGCAAGCGCGGCGGTTTTATGCGCCCTCATCGCCTTTCTGGCATCGTGGATTTATGCATTGATCCATCTGTAGAAATCCGTTTCTTCACCCTTTTTTCAGCGTATATGGATGACCATTTTGGGGTCATTGTATTTTTTTAGCATATTTGGCTCAACATTTTCATTTTTTTACTGGACAATATAGATTTTCACTGTTATAGTTCAATATGGAGTTCCGAGTGGAACGCCATCACAACCAATCTAGACAAAGGAGTCACTCATGCCAGGAAAATTCGAGTTGAAAACTGCCGCCAATGGAAAATTCTTCTTCAACCTAAAGGCAGGCAACGGTGAAATCATTCTTTCCAGCCAAATGTACAGTTCAAAACCTGCGGCAAAGAAAGGAATCGCTTCCGTCATGAAGAATGCCGCCGATGAAAAGCGTTTTGAGGTTAAGGATGCCGCCAATGGCGAAATCTTCTTTGTTCTGAAAGCCGCGAACACACAGGTCATCGGCAAGAGCGAAACCTATCCGACCAAGGCGGCGTTGCAGAAAGGCATCGCCTCAGTCATGAAGAATGCCCCGACAGCGACAATTGCCGAAGCATAAGACACATTTCACTTTCTGAAAACTCTCCAGGAGACCGTCATTGCATAGCCATGTCGGTCTCTTTTTTTTGAAGAATCAGATGCAAATCAATTGCGGATCTGAGACAAGATAATCGACGGAAATGTCCTCCACGGCTTTCTCGCCGCTGTAGAGACGTGTCATCAGTTCGGCGGTTTTCTGCCCAAAGGCAATGTAGTCATGGGTGATGCCGAAGAAATTGCGCTCCATGTACTGGCAGAGTTTCTCATAATACCATCCAACAATGGTCATCTCCTCGGGGACCTTGATTCTCATCAGCCTGATTGCATAAAGCACTGGTAGCATATAATCCTCCGCAAGCACAAGAAGAGCGGTGACATTCCTTTCCAGGCAATTGCTCAGCAACTCCATGATGCTTTGGAGTTCCATTGGTATTCCATAAAGCATTGACTTGTCGAGGCCATGCTTGTCAGCCAGTTCGTCATATATCCTGTTTCGGCGAACGGCACTCCAGTTTTCCTTGTCAAGCGAGTATGTCCCCCCGATGCGCGCTATTCGGCGGTGTCCTTTGCTTACAAGATAATTGACAAGCAAATTCAGCCCCTGACGGTCATTGCCAGACACGCGATGGCAGTTATTCAAGGAGTTCGACATTGAATTGACGCTTATCAAGGGAGTATTTCCCCTCTTGCTCCAGTCCTTGCATAGTTCATCGCCTGACAACAACGAGACAACGCCGCAGTAATTCAGGTCATCCAACTTGGATATATCCAAATACGGCAGGACGATGGAAGAAAAACCGCATTCCAGAAGTCCTGTTGAAATCCCGCCGATCATCTGTGCATAATATGGTGAATACCATAGTGATGGAGGGATGATGACGACATTTTTGCTCTTCTCCCTGTAGCCCATTGTCTCGGCCGTGGCACGAATGGCGTTTCGCGTATCCGCGCTGATGATGCGCGAACCCGACAATGCACGGGAAACAGTTGACAGCGAATAGCCTGTCTCCTTCGCAATCTCTTTCAATGACTTCTTCATTTTCTTCTGATTTGGTTCATTTCATGCATGCCATTTCGTGTATTTGCACAAAATATATCACTTTTTGCATAAAATTCCAAAAATACTGAGTAAAAATAAAAATATTA
>JAGCTA010000467.1 GCA_017963875.1 Victivallales bacterium
CCTGCAATATTGCCAAAACTCTGAAGGACATTCTGACGTGTCACCGCAATGTAAACCTGCTGCTGAGTGACACTAAAGGTATTGATGGTAACTTGGATAAGATTGTCAACCCGCAGCAAATCACCGATCCGCGCGTACATCGCAGGTGCAACAGAGTCCAATTGATCAATCTTGTTCTTCTGAAGAATTGTCGATACCGATTTCAGATTCTGAAGACGAATGCCATTTTCAAGCAAGTAGTTCTCCAGATGGACATTGAAATCCGTCGAAAGATATTCAGGAGCATTGGGGACTCGAATGATTGGATAAAGGATGGCGCATTTGCCTACCTTGCGCGGGCGTGGACCAAGCCCGATCTGCGTCAGCATGTCCTTGAGTTGGTCCGCGACGGCATCAAGACTTTCAAATGTGTCAGACGCCTTCCTGTCGGAGATGATGTCCCCTGTCGAGGCGTCTACCATCATCAGGGAGACATTTATGCGTGAACCGAATTTTCCGATTGTCGGGACCAGCAGATACTTGACGGTTTTCAATTCCCCCATCTTGGCTTTCTGCGTTGTATTCAGGTTGACGAGGTCCGAACTGCATGTCAAGCCGATTTCCGTCATCATCTGCTTCAACGCAGAACGCGAAATCAGTTCATAGCCGCCGTCCACCGTCGCCTCGAGCATTCCCCAGAACGCCTCGACATCTGTCGCGGGAACGCCTCCCTTGACAACAGGCTCGGCGACTGCCAAACGGTCAGCGGCAAACACTTTTGCTGTAAAAATTGCCAGCAACACAAGAACCATCCATTTCATTTTCATTGAAGCCCCTCCATTTAAGGATTAGTGGATTACCATTTGTGAGAAATTATCATTAAAAAACGTTTTCATTGAACATATAGCAAGCAGTCATTCCTTTTTCTACTGCAATGCCATTATTTTGTTTTCGCAAGCGCGATCCTGAATCCGATGCATTCATCATGAAAACTTGGCGTGGCAAAATCGCGGGCATACGAGCACGCATTGCTGGCGGCCTGGTTCCAACTTCCGCCACGATGAATCCGAAGCGGCTCCGCCTCCGCAGGTCCAGCAGGTTCGACCACTTTGTTCTCGGGATACGTGCCGTACAAATCACGGCACCATTCAGAAACATTTCCATGCATGTCAAAGAAGCCCCACGCATTGGCACGGAAATGCCCCGCAGGAGCCACCTTGGCAAAGCCATCCTCCGTTCCCATGACATTGCCATACAACGGCAGAACAAGGTCATCATCGCCAAATGAATATGCACCTGTCGAATTTGCGCGGCAGGCGAATTCCCATTGCGCCTCCGTTGGCAACGTAAACACATATCCCTCTGGGAGACGGCCAGCCAGATGTTCACGATTGGTCAACTTTCGGCAGAATAGCATCGCGTCATCCCAACTGATGTTTTCGACAGGATTGTCCAAAGACGTCTGGTCAAACGATGGATTCTTCTCCATTAGCGTGCTCCATTGTCGCTGGGTCACTTCCTTCGCGCCCAGCCAATAGCCATTGCGCAGTTCGACATCGTGCTGGATTTCGCCTGACTGGTCATTGAGCGAACGGCCCATCTTAAATGTACCTCCTCTCACGAAGACAAAATCCATTGCGCCCTCCCCGTTGGCCCCAAATTCCACAGACCAGTTCTTTCGCAATTGTGGGCCTGCAACGGGCTGGAGTTCAATGAAGAACTGCTTCTCCCCAAGCCAGTCGCAAGAATATTCTCCTGTGGCCACGCCATAATTCAAGGTACCTTGTGCATAGACGACGCGAAGTTTCACCTTGCTCCCTTTCGGCACATCCTTGTTAAAGGGCATGGTCTCCCATTCGCCATCGACATTAACCATGGCAGGGACTTCTGCACCGTTGAACATGGCTATGACCTTCAATGTCGTAACGGTGAATTTACGGACTTCAGCCAGTTTTTTATTCAACTGGGGATGGTCCGCCTTCAATTTTCTGCCGTTCTTCAGCACTTCCAGCGCATCCGCATACTCACCTTTGTTGCAATGTTCTTCAGCACGTTCCAGGGTTTTCATGATTTGCGCATCCACCAGTTTGCCAACGGCTTCCTCTGCATCTTCAAGGAATTTCAGTGCGCCTTTCATATCCCCGTTCTCAAACGGTTCGGTGGCTTTCTTCAACACAGAAGTCACAGAGGAAACCGTCTGGTCAGTAATTGCCACTCCGAGTTGATCGCATAATTCAAGAAGAATATCCAATATCTGACGCGTTTTCCCAAGATAATCCGCACGTGATTTTTCATTGGCTTCAAGCCACGCCAGTTCCGCCTTGGCCTTGTCCAGTTCCTTTTGTACGGCATCATAATCCGCGGGATTTCCGTTAAGAAACACCGCAGCCTTCTCTGCGGCCTCCTTCGCCATGTCAAAATGCCTTCCAAACGTCTGCGTCCTTTCAAAATTTGTTTTATCGAGTTCAGCGATATCCTTTTGCAACTCAATCAGTTCACGGCTCTTCAACGTTCTGAGGCCGCTATTGCCCTTGACCGTCACGTTCACCGTCTGCGCAGAGCAAAACAACGCCACGCACACGAAAAAAGCGAATGCAAATTTGAAAAAACAGTTCATACAATTCATTTTCATGATGTTTTCGGTTTTTCCCGCCTGAGTCAGCGGTACGTTCCTTCGTTTTCTTTTGTTTTCACCTGATTGCCGCCTGGAACCACGCAGATTCAGGCGTAAAAATCAAAAATAATATAATATCAAAAGAAAGACAATACTAATTCTGCAAGTCGTTTTTTTCTCACTAAATCATACCTGTTTTTCATGATTTTATAGCAACGAAAGTTGCGAGTCATTCTTCATTCCATCCTCCAACGGTTTTAAAAGTGATTTAAACCCCTGTTCCGCAGCCAATTCACGCAATTTCGACCATTCAGGCCTCTTTCTCCGAATGCATTCCATGCCACTCCAGTTCGGGGGAAGTTCCGTATCCAGCGACACAAGCGAGACATTTCTCTTCAGCAGTTCTCTGGCTGCATCCAAGTTGGCCTTCACTTTTGTGGATTTCACCTTGTCAAGATTCGCAAGAATGCCCTCCAGACTTCCATGTTCCATCAGCAGCGACGCGGCTGTCTTCGGACCGATTCCCTCAACGCCACGAATGTTATCTACTGTATCGCCGACCAACGCCAGATAGTCGCGCAGTTTCGACGGCGGAACGCCGAATTTCTGGACGATGTCCTCCGCATGGGTCTCCTCCCATTTTCCGCCCGAAGCAGACAGAATCAGTTGGATTTCAGGACAGTCAATCAACTGTGCGATGTCCTTGTCATGGGTTATGATGCTCACTGGCCGCCCTTCCCTGACCGCAGTCACTGCGGCAATGAGGTCATCCGCCTCCACGCCTTCGTTTTCAAGCAGATTCCAGCCAAACAGCGTCATCCACTCCTTGATAGGCTCGATTTGAGCGCGAAGGTCCTCTGGCATCGGAGCGCGCTGCATCTTGTATTCGGGCAACAACTCCTTGCGCCGCCTAGAACCGCCCTTGTCAAAGCAAACGGCACCGTATGCGGACGGCTGGGTCTTGTCAAGCAAGAGCAACAACCGTGCGATTCCATAAAGTGCGTTGACAGGTTCGCCCTTGCTGTTGGTCAGCGTGTTCTTCATCGCATAGTAGCAGCGGAAAATCTGAGAATAAGCATCAATCAAAATGATATTGTCCATGAGTTATGTCCCCTTTCAGGATTTATTTTGAAAAGAAAACCACGCCAGCCGTTTTCCCATCGCTCTTCTTCGCAATTCACTCTTGTCGTTTGCCTTGTTCCATGTCTATGCAGTTGAACCGCTGATAACACATTTTGTGCGTTAACGGCGGTTCAGTTTTTCTTCATGGAACGCTTTATTCCCACAGAGGGCAGGTTCGACCTCTTCGAGGTCGGAATCCTTTGATGGTGAATTCCCCCAGGTTTCGCTTCGCTCAACCTGGGGTTACTGATATTTGACCCCTTCGGGGGTCTTACTGACATTTGCCCCCTACGGCGTCTTTGCACAGTCTCGTTGACATGCTGCAATTATAGACCTCTATGTGGAATAGAGCGTCATGGAAAGATTGCCCTAGAGTTACCAGCGGGCAGTCGTTTATTTTTTCACAAGAACGCTTGGGTCGTAGTCGGCGGGTGCCTCATAGCCAAGAAGGTTGATGCAGGTCGCGGCGATGGAACTGATGCCCAGGCCGCTGCGCAACTCCTTGGCATAATCGTCCTTGAACTCAGGGTCATAGACAATGCAGGGAACGGGATTCAATGAATGCGCTGTCTTGACCTTCGGCTTGCCGTCTTCCATGGCGACAGAACCGTCTTTCTTGTTATGCTCATACATATCGTCTGCATTCCCGTGGTCAGCCGTGATGACCAGCACGCCGCCTGCCTTCTCAACGGCCGCCTTGATTCTCCCGATGCACAAATCGACGCATTCCACGCCTATCTGCGCCGCCTGATAAACGCCTGTATGGCCGACCATGTCGCCATTCGGGAAGTTGCAGCGAATGAAATCATACTTGCCACTTTCGATGCCCTTCAGCACCACATCGGTGATTTCCGCGCCTTTCATCCATGGACGCTGTTCAAAAGGAATGACATCCGAGGGAACTTCCACATAATCCTCAAGCGCCTCGTCAATCTTTCCAGAACGATTGCCATTGTAGAAATACGTCACATGACCGTATTTCTGAGTTTCAGAGCATGCCAGTGTCTTAAGCCCGAGCGCACACAGATATTCGCCCTGCACACGGTCAATCGACGGCGGAGAGGTCAGGAAACGACGCGGGACATGCAAGTCGCCGTCATATTCCATCATGCCTGCATAGACGACAGACGGACGGCGGACACGGTCAAATTTATCAAAGTCATCCTCTTCAAAAGCCGCCGTGATTTCCAGTGCGCGGTCGCCGCGGAAGTTGAAGTACACGACGCTGTCGCCATCTTCGATGGTACCCACAGGGCGGCCATTTTCTGCAATGACGAACGCCCCCAGGTCCTGATCGATGGCACCAGTTTCTTTGCGGTAGGTTTCGATAGCCTCATGGGCACTTGTGAACTGGCGTCCCTCGCCGAGGACATGAGTTTTCCAGCCACGCTCAACCATTGCCCAGTTGGCATTGTAACGGTCCATGGTAATGAACATACGGCCGCCGCCCGACGCGATTCGCGCATCGCACCCCTTCGCCTGAAGCCCTTTGAGGAACTCCTCGAAAGGATCGACGTATTCAAGCGCCGATGTTTCGCCGACATCACGTCCGTCAAGCAGGATATGCACCCTGATTTTCTTTGCGCCTTCCTGTGCCGCCTGCTCCATCATCGCCTTCAGATGGTCAATGTGCGAATGGACATTGCCATCTGAAAACAGCCCGATGAAATGCAGCGTGCTGTTATGCTCCACGACGTTGCCGCTGATTTCCTTCCATGCCTGGCCACGGAACATTTCGCCGCAAGCAATGGCACTGCTGACCAGTTTGGCACCCTGGTCAAAGACACGCCCCGAACCAATGGCGTTGTGACCGACTTCCGAGTTGCCCATGTCGGCATCGCTTGGAAGCCCGACAGCCTGCCCATGCGCCTTCAGGCGCGTATTCGGACAATTGGCAAGCAGCCAGTCAAGCGTCGGTTTGTATGCACTCGCCACGGCATCGCCTTCCTTGAATTTCCCAAATCCCACGCCATCCATGATGACAAGCACAACAGGCCCCCTGCGGCCCTTGAACCAAGTGGCTTTCGTCAGTTTTTCAGCCATAAAATGCTCCTGGTGGCTTCTTTCGCCACAATATAATTGCCGCTGTCGCGACGGCCAGTCACGGTTTCCCCATGACCATGCCGCAGCCAAACAGCCTTTCTAACACCTGATTTCCAATCTACTCTCAAAAAGCGCCGCCCTGAAGCCTCAACGGAATCAGAACGGCATTAACATTCAAGCGAACTTACCGTTTGACACGGGCATTTCCCTTCCAGATGCTCCAAACCTGGTCCTCATCGGCAGGCTGTGCATAGTCGGTGAGATGCGTCGTGGCGAGAGCGCCCGTCGCCCAGCCGAACTGAATCCACTTTTCGGGCTCCCAGCCTTTCAG
>JAGCTA010000468.1 GCA_017963875.1 Victivallales bacterium
AACCTTTTCCATTGTTCTATTCCTTTAGACTTTTTGAACAAAGAACCTGAATCCGTGAAGTAAACTTCAAAAAACCTACAAAATGCAGGCATTAAACTTAACAAATCATTAGTTTGTAGTGTATTATGAATACAGCAAACGCATAACATTACCACTCACCAATGAGGTTGTCAATAAACAAATTTAAATAGATTCCCAAGGAAATCAACTCTATAGGCGGCTTTTTGACCTCTATCAGAAATGGGATGTTGAGTATGGTTTTGACAAGAGACCAAAATCCTATAAGGAACTGAACAAACTGAACAAACTAAGAGGCTATTTCGTATGTGCTATAAGCAGTTTGGGACGACTATCAACGCTTGACACTGGAAAAAGCCGTCCAGTAGTTTTTTTAGGCAACTACATAACTAATGACGTTTGTCGCCAATGGAATGAGGAATGAGGTTTTCCTTTTGTAGGAGTAATCTTCGTAATATCACTGTAATACGCTGTCATTATCAGAATCAAGGCTATTTCGAACTTTGGCAATCCATTCAGGGCTGTCTGATTCAAAACACTGGAGGAACTCAATGAAATTGGTGCTGCCAGGCTCATTGTCTGGTCTGTTGATGGTTGCAACACGCTCCTTCATATCGAAATATGACTGACGGTTGATCTTGGCGCAAATCGCCTTAATATGCTCTTCCTGGTTTGCCTTGTAGCCTTTGATACCAGTCAGCTTTTCTATCAGCTTAGCATTGGTCTTCTTGCCCTGTGTTTTGAGATAGACAATAGCAAAATGCAATAGGATGATTTGCATTGAGCAGGGATTCGCGTAGATGACCACCTTGCCAGCAGCGTTCTCGGCTTCGTGCATTTCATTGATTTGGGCCTTAACTCCAAGATACTGTGTGTATGGACTGCGGTCAGTGTCGCAGAAGACCAGCACAAGTTCGTAGGCATCCTTGTTTATCATGTACTGGTAACGTGCGGGAATGTTGCCCTCACCCTTGGCGTTGATGACTGTGAAGTCATAGAGGTCGCTCCAGACTTTCTTGTCAAGCAGATGCTTGATATAAATCTCCTCCTCGTAGCCTTCGCAGATGATGCAAAGGCTGTGTTTGGCAGAGAACAACGGTGGTTTTGCCATAGTCTAGTCCTCCTTGCCACTCGTTGAGGTTCTGGAGATGTTACAATGTGAACTTCCAGACATTTTTACACTCAAAACACGGAGGCTGCCATTCTAGCCCCTGATGAAGCAGAGTATTTCCTCGTAGGTGTGGTCGCTTTTCCTGACTGCTTCCATCAGTTCCCTTCTGCGGATTTCCTCGCGTTTCTCCATCAGTGCCTCCAGCGTCTTCACCGCCTTCTCGTACCTGGCCTTCGCCCTGACGACCTTGTCCTGCGCCGCCGTGATTTTGCTGTCCAATGTGATGGAACGCCTTGCTTTTTTCGACTTTGCCATTTTACGTTTCTCCTCTGCCTACAGTTTTCGAAGAGTCTCGCTGAGTTCGCCTGCCTGTGCCTTGATGAACTCCTCGTCGAGCCCGAAGGCGCGCAGTATCTCCTTCTGGGTGGCGGTCACCGCATGGTCAAGCCTGTAGATGCCGTCGCCTCCCTTGATCATCTCTATCTTCTCCAGCTCCCGCAGGGCGGCGGGGACGGTCATGTAGTTGGCCTTCCGCTCGTTCTTCAGGACGGCCGACTTCAGGCTGGTGTAGATCCTGTTGCGGATGATGAGCGCCACGAACTCGATGAAGAGCTTTGCAGAGGTGGACTCGTCGGTATGGACGCGCATCGTGCGGTCGCCAAGATAGGACTTGTCGCCCCTGAAGAGCTTCTCGGAGTCGTCGCGGCTCTTGTACAGCGTGAGCGCCTCCCCCGCCGTCATCTCCTCGGATGTCACGATGCAGAAGTAGCCGCACAGTTCGAGTTCGCGCTCGACGACCTCGGCCTTCTCCCTGGCGAAGAGGAACTTCCTCCCGTCGTAGTGCAGGTCGTAGTAGCGTTTCCAGCTGTCGCAGACGGCATATTCCTCCCCCTCGTGCTGCTTGAGGAGCTTCGCCATTCTCTCCATCCTGATCTCAATCTGCTCCCGTTCGGCATGTTCCCGCCCCGTGCCGTGGTAGATGTGGAAATACCTCTCCCTTGCATCCTCGGCGTAAAGTTTTGCCTTGACCGTTATCCCGTATGCCTTGTATTCCCTGATGTCGCAGGAGCGGATGCACTCGAAAGTCCCCCGCCGTGACAGCACAAGCTCCGAGACGAGCTTCCCAAGCCCCTTGACCATCAGGACGAAGCCGTAGCCGTTCTCGTCCAGGAAGCGGATGTTGTCCTTGCTGAAATACCCCCTGTCGAGAATGAACCCCACGTTGCGGTAGCCGTAGCCCTTCGCCTTGCCGAGCATGAACTGAAGCTGGGAGACGTCGACAACGCTTCCAGGGTACTCCTCGTAGAACAGCGGCACGCGGTTCCCGACGTCGTGCGCGATGGAGTGGCTGAACACGGGAAGACGGGAATCGTCCTTCGCCTTGCCGAACTCGACCATGGAGAGCTCCCCCGCCTGGCTGTTCTTGTTCGTCGCGTCGTATGAGATGTAGATTCTGTCCTTGCAGTCGCGCCCCTGGTTCCAGCGGTTCAGGAAGCCGGCGCTCTGGTCGTCGGTGACGGAGCCGAGAAACTCCGACACCTTGCTGTCGGAGTACATCCTCATGCCCTCCGTGAACAGCGGATGGCTGTAGGCGTAGTCGGGGTAGTACTGTGCGGCGTTGTCCTCGCACACCAGGGAATAGGCGGCCAGGTCGAGGAACAGCCCCAGATCCCGCGGCTGGAGGAACTCGCCCAGAATGCGGGGGAGCCCATAGTCCTCCGACAGTTTGCGGATCAGCAGGAACGAGCCTATGCGGAGGCAGCCGCTGCGGAACGAGCGGGGCTTCTCGCCGGGAAGGTTCTCGCCGGGAAAATACTTGTGGTAGTTCTCGTTGGGAATCAGAAGGCCGTCCGCGCCGAGCTTGCCGATGGTGGCTCTTCTGGGAATGTTGAAGCGGCGCTCCTTGTCGTACACGCGGTCGTATTCATAGTTGACGTAGGTCACGCCGCGAATGCGCTGACGCGTGAGCTTGCCGGAAGCCGGCAACGGGATGCGGATGCCCAGGTACATGCAAAACCTCCTTGTTGAGTTTAATTTTACACTCAATAATATACACTCTGAAAGGCGGTTTGCAAACGAAAAAGCCAGAAAATCCGAAGATTTCCTGGCTGGGTGCCCCGTTTTTGGGGGGGCAGACTTTTTGAGTGTAAAAAATCACTGGAAGTTCACATAAAAGCTGATGCTTGAAAATCTTGAACGAGATGCTATCTTATAGTTCAAACTTACTCAACAATTTGACAAAGAATGAACCATGAGAGTCCAGCGCCCCATCTATCTCGAAGCACTGAAGCACAAGATGCACAATGGCCTTGTGAAGGTCATCACAGGCATCCGCCGCTGCGGCAAGTCCTACCTTCTCTCGGTCCTCTTCGGTGATTATCTACGGGAAAACGGCGTGGACGCCAGCCACATCATCGACATTCCCCTTGACCGCGACGAGTTCCGCGAGCTGCGCGATCCCATTCGGCTGGGCGAATACATCCGTTCAAAAATCATTCACGACGGCAAATGGAACTATGTGTTCATCGATGAGATCCAGTTGGCCCGCAAGGTCCTTCCCGATGACATCGACCTTGCCCGCATCGCCCCCGAAGACAGGGACAATGCCTACGTCACATTCTACGACATACTGAACGGAATCCGCCAAGCAGACCATGTTGACGTGTATGTGACTGGCTCCAACTCAAAGACTTTGTCCAGTGATATCGACACGAATTTCGCGGACCGCGGATGCCAGATCCGCGTTCATCCGTTCTCATTCGCCGAATACTGCACGGCATTGGGAGCGGAGGACAAACTGGCCGCCTTCGACCAGTACCTTATCTGGGGAGGGATGCCTCTGGCTGTCGCCGAGACTGACGAGCAGGCGCGCGCCTCCTATCTGAGCGGGCTTTTCGGCGAGGTCTATGTCAGCGACATACGGAAACACAACCGTCTTCGTGACGACTATGTCCTGGGCAGGCTGATTGATGTCGTCTCATCGGCAATGGGTTCGCTGACCAATCCAAGCAAACTTGTCGATACCCTCAAGTCGAAGCTGGGAGTCAAGACCAACGAGCACACCATCCAGAAATATCTTGGTTTTCTGAAGGATGCGTTCCTCTTCTCGGAGGCAAAGCGCTGGGACGTCAAGGGCAAGAAGTACTTTGACTATCCGATGAAATACTACTGCGAGGATGTCGGCCTGCGAAACGCGCGCCTTGGCTTCAGGGAGACCGATCCGTCACATGCGATGGAAAACGTGCTCTATAATGAACTGATTCGCCGTGGATGCTCTGTTGATGTAGGAGTCGTCCCCATCGTTGCGGTCAACAGCCAGGGACGGCAGGAAATGCGCCAGCACGAGATAGACTTCGTGGTGAACCGTCCTCCGCGCAAACTATACATCCAGTCCGCATTCAGGATGCCTGACCAGGAGAAGATGGACCAGGAGCTTCTTCCGCTTCGGAAAAGCGGCGACTTCTTCGGGAAGATGGTCATCACCAGCGGCTACAGTTCCCCGCGTGTAAGCGAGGAGGGAATTGTCCATGTCGGGGTGATTCCCTTTCTGCTTGATTCATCCATATTGGACAAGGCACTGCAAAGCTCCTGATCGGAAATCGTCGAGACCGCCCGTATGCACTTCTGACGGGCAAATTTATCACCGACAATCCTGCCGATGATTCTTTTCGCCTCTTCGATTCTGCTTCAAAGTTAGTCCATTTATTGAGTAACTTTGAACCAAACGATTAAGGACGCAAGGCGGACCGATGACACTTCGACACAGTTCATTCACTCGTCATCCCCCAAAATCTGCCGGTTCTCACAATGGCTAATATTTATTGCTAAAAAAAGTAAGATTTAAGGTAAAGACACAATAATATATTTTAGTAATATATTTGACACAGGAAGTCATATATCCGACGGCGCGGAGCGCAAAAATACGGCAAGTTTGGCTTGAAACAGAGAGGGGGCTTGCATTTCTCTTAAATTGCACCACCACTCCTTTTTAGCCGTGTGAGAAGTCACACGGCTTTTTTCGTATCTCCCCCACGAAATCTCACCTCAATTTGAAATAGCAATTGGCTCACCTCCTGAATACATAATAAACCACTTAACAGGATGCAAACACTTGTTGAAACACACTCTCGTTAACCTTCATCTGCACTACAAATTTCTCGTAGTTTTCTGCATCTACTGGGATTTTTAAGCCATGCTTTGTGAAACAGAAATCGTCTCGCGGAGTAACGTTTGCCTCGTAAGTCGAGCCCTTGTTCATCCATAGCTTCAAAGCCTCAATTCCAGCAACTTCTGGATAAAGGACATATCCTGTCTTGGCATCTGCGTATGCCTGTGATTATTTTCACGTATCCATCGTACTTGCTTTCTATCAGGCGATCAAGGTAGTATTTGCGTTCTATGATCATAATTTCTCGTTTAAAAGTTTCGGGATAATCCCTGAAGTTTGAAACAGAAAACGCGATAGGCAGATGGTGTTGTGCTTAGTGAGACAGCTCTAAATTTGCCGATATTCTGTAAGTTCGTAGAGACACGAACAAAAGTAGCAAGAAACTAGATTACAAAATGAGCTTTGAGCGCAAGATATAAAAGAGAGGGGACTAGCAAATTTCTGAAAAACCTCCACAATCCTTTTTCATCCGTGTGTTCCCCCACACGGCTTTTTTCGGATTTCCCCCTTTTTCAAGCCGTGCGGTTTTCTGCACGGCATTTTTCGTTTTTTCCCCACGAAATCCCA
>JAGCTA010000469.1 GCA_017963875.1 Victivallales bacterium
CGTCTTTTTCTAGAGAATCTGGAAGGGGTTCGCGTGATTCGCGCATTCAACAGGCAGAAGCACGAGATTGACCGTTTTGACGTGACAAACGCAGAAACGGCGAAGATATCGCAGAGTTCGATCGCCATGTCTGGCTGGATGATACCCGCAGTAAGCATGATTTTCGGTATCACTTCTGTTGGTGCGATGGTGATGGGGACCGCTCTGGTGGTCAATGGAAGCATGGAGGTAGGGGGGCTGGTGGCGGCTACGCAGTACATCGCCATCATTCTTTTGGCCATCCTCATGATATCCCATGTCGTCAGCCTGTTTCCAGATGCATACGCCTGCATGAGGCGGATTGGCGAAGTACTTGGAACAGAGGCGACAATCAAGGATTCAACAAAGGTGTCCCTTCCGAAAACCTGCCATGGAACCGTGGAGTTCAGGAACGTGACCTTTGCATATCCAGGGGCGGATGCACCTGTGATCAAGGGCATCAGTTTCGTCTCGAAACCAGGCGAGACAACGGCCATAATCGGCGGGACTGGTTGCGGTAAATCCAGCATCGTGAAGATGATTCCGAGGCTTTACGATACGCTGTTCGGTGACGTTCTGGTGGACGGCGTCAATGTCAGGGACTACAAACTGGAAGAACTAAGGAACCTTATCGGATATGTGCCGCAGAAAAACGTGCTGTTTTCAGGCGATATTGCCAGCAACCTGAACTTTGGAAACGAAAAAGGAAGCGAGGTTGATTGGGAAGAGGCGACACGAATTGCCTGCGCAGCGGAATTTGTGCAGAAAAAGGACGGCAAGTTCCATTCGACCGTCGCCCAGGGCGGCACCAATTTTTCGGGGGGGCAGCGGCAGCGACTAGCCATTGCCCGTGCAGTCATGAGAAAGCCAGAGATTTACATCTTCGATGACAGTTTTTCTGCGCTGGATATGAAGACGGACAAGCAACTGAGGAAGAATCTGAAGAAGAGCATGGGAGAAGCCACCATGATCGTTGTTGCCCAGCGTGTGAACACGATCATGGATGCCACTCGGATTCTTGTACTGGAAGATGGCGAGGTCGTGGGCATGGGCACCCACAGGGAACTTTTGAAATCCTGTAAACTCTATCGAGAGATCGCGGAAATCCAACTTGGGGAGAAGGAGGTAGAAAATGAAATCGCACGTGCTTAAGCGCCTCTTTTCTTACATGGGCAAATACAAGAAGCAGTTTTCCTTTGCCGTTTTAATGGCAATCCTTGGCTCTCTGCTCTCAATTCTGGCACCGAGCCTCCTTGGAGATATCACTACGATTCTGTATAAGGGAATCGAGGACCATTTGTGGACGGTTCAGGTAATGGAAAACGGTAAAATAGATCCTGACAGCGTCTGGATCTGGACTATCGAGAAACTGCCGATTGGAAAAATATCCGCCATTGGCGGGCATGTCGCGATTCTGACGGTCATATATGTTTTGTCCTTCTTCTTGTGCGGCATTGCCAACAGGTTATTGGCACAGGTCGCCGCCAACATGGTGAAAGATATCCGAAGCGATATCGACAAGAAGATGCACAAGATGAAATTGAATTACTATGACACCCGCACCAACGGCGAGATTCTTTCCACCATCACGAATGACGTGGATGCCATCAACACGCTGCTAGGCAAGAACCTCTATCTGATCATCACGTCCGCAATTACGCTGTTCGGGGTATTTATCATGCTTCTCATGATCAATGTCTGGATGGCGGTAATCGCAGCGGCGATGATTCCGTTGACATTGCTTGCCTCGGGGCCTGTCATGAAAATCGGAGCGAAAAACTTCTCCGCCCAGCAGAATCTTCTAGGAACCGTGAATGGCTACGTGGAGGAAATGTATGACGGACAGAACGTAATTACCTCCTTCAACTACCAGGGCAAGGCTATTGAGAGATTCGATGAATTGAACGGAGAACTCAGGGAAAAGGCGAGAAAGGCTGAAAGTTTTGCAGGCACGATTATGCCGCTGACGCTGATGGTCAATAACATCGGCTACGCTGTGGCGGCACTGCTGGGCTGCCTCTTTGCCCTTAAAGGACGCATCTCGATTGGAAGCGTGCAGGCTTCGCTTCAATACATAAAGAATTTCCAACAGCCATTCAGCACCTTCGCTCAGATGTCAGGACAACTCTCTGCGGCAATTGCGGCGGGCGAACGCGTTTTCGCACTTCTGGACGCGGAAGAGGAAATCCCTGACCCCGCAAATGGGAAAGTCCCTGCAACGTGCGACGGTGCCGTGGAGTTCAAGCATGTGCAGTTTGGCTATGTGCCTGGGAAACAGTTGATGACCGATGTCAACATCCATGTGGAGCCAGGGCAGAAGGTCGCCATTGTCGGACCTACGGGAGCGGGCAAGACAACCCTCATCAATCTGCTGATGTGTTTCTACGAAATCAACGGCGGCGAGATATGGGTGGACGGAAGCAATTCAAAGGAGATGACGAGACACGAGTTGCGGAAGCATTTTGGAATGGTTCTTCAGGATACCTGGTTGTTCGAGGGAACGATTCGCGACAACCTGAAATACAGCACAGATCGAAATGTGACTGACGAGGAGATTGAAGCGGCTGCCAAATCCGTCTGTGCGGACGCGTTCATTCGTACCATGCCAGGCGGATACGAGATGATGCTATCGAAAGGAGCGGAGAACATTTCCCAGGGCCAGAGGCAGTTGCTAACCATTGCGAGGGCCATCGTCGCAAATCCTGAAATCATGATTCTGGACGAAGCAACCAGCAACGTGGATGCCCATACGGAAAAGGTCATTCAGGATGCTATGGCGACGTTGATGAAGGGACGCACTAGTTTCGTTATTGCGCACAGACTTTCCACAATCAGGGATGCCAATGTCATCCTTTACATGGAAAATGGTGATATCAAAGAGGTGGGCGATCACGATACGCTGATGGAGCGGGAAGGAAAGTACGCGGAACTATACAACAGCCAGTTCGCCTGAACCAACATGAAAAGATCGTGATTCAGTGAAGTGCCGAATGACGAGGCGATATATAGGAGAGTTGAGGGGGCGTATATGACATACGTGACAGAAACTAGCCAACGAAAGCGTCCGTCAGGCAGTATTTCACGGATTCAGGAAGATGACAGGTGGAGGTAACCCTCCAACATTGTTTCGTCTAAACAATGCAAAGCAGATATAAAGGAGTTCCCATGAGCGAAGCGAAACCTGGTGGATGCAATCCTTTACTGGATAACGACCTCAAAGGGGGCGAACCTACCCTCTTGGGGAAAAGAGCGTTTGGAAAAATAGTTTATGTGTGGCTGTTCTTGGCGGTTTTTGCCATGTCGTTGCATGGTGGCGAAGAAACAAACTATTTGAACAATGCCTCGTTTGAAACCATCAACCCGACCACTGGCTTGCCTGCGGAATGGACCTTCATTCAGCGTGGCGCATTGGACAAACATTGCGAACTCGTCACATCTGGCGCTTTTGACGGAAGTCACGCTGTGCGCATTTTCAACCACGATCCCGAAATGGTTGAAGGGACCTCTTTCATTCTTTTGCAGCATGGGGTAGGGCGGCGCGTCCAGTTTTTCAAGGAGAGCGACATATTGGAATTCTCTGTGATGGCCAGGGCGGAGGAGAAACCGCTCGAACTGCTTCTCTATTTCGAAAGCAGCGGCAGCAGGACCAAATACAAGAAGTTCACGGTTCAGCCAGGCGAGTGGCGGAAATTGTCGTTTGATTTCAGTATTGATGGCACCAGATATGTCGCAGGTTATGTCGGGTTGAAACTGTCCAGCCTTGGATCGGTACTGCTGGACGCTCCCGCGTTGAAAAAGGCGAGTGTGCCAATAAACAATCTGATTGAAAACTTTTCTTTTGAAAAACTCGTTGACGAAAACACGCCAACGGGCTGGCTTCTCAGGAACCGCTCTCAAAACGGTTCGATCACCGTGGACAAGACCATGGCCGCCGACGGTCGGAATTCCATGCGTCTTTCATCTCCCCAGGCAAAAGACGGTTCGTTGCTTATCGGTTGCAAACTCACTCCGATGATACTTAACCAGATCAAGCCTGGCACACTCATGAAACTAGCACTCAAGGTCAATACCAATGGCGACCCTGGTGTGAAGTTTATCTATTATCTGGAACGGTTTAATGGCGGTAAACGTCTGAAGGGTGCCAAGTCACCAGTGGAAACAAGTTATTTCGGATGGATGGACAAAAGTTTCATATTTGAATATCCAGATGACGGTCCTGTATCGGAAGCCGTGGTATGGATTCTGCTGATGACATCTGGCAATCTGAATGTGGACGCTGTTGTTCTGGCTCAGGCGACCGAAAGGGATTTGAAGGCATCAGAGGCCGTTAAGGCGGTGGAAGGCTCATACGTCCGTGCTGTCGGGCTGCCTTCTCGTCATACCTATTTCGTTCCAGACGCTCCCTCGCGTTTCATTTTTGAATACAAACTTGCCGCTTCTGAATTCACCGTCTCGCTCAGAAACATGGATGAGGGCAAGGAACTTGGCAACTGGACAGTGAAAAATGCCAATATCAACGCCGTTGGCAAGGAGGTTATCACGCTTCCCTCGCTGAAGGAGGGCAGTTACAAACAAGAATACGTTTGGCAGGGCGGAAAGAATCAGGATTTTTTCCGAGTTCGCACAACGCAGACGCGCGGCGTCACGTTCAACTCAGACAGCATTCTGCTGTTGAACGGAAAGCCTTTTTTCCCGATAGGTATCTATCCCTCTGTGGAAACACAGAATATGTTTGAGATGTATCACAAGGCGGGGATGAATACCATCGTGCTTTCAGGCGTTCTGGGCGAGGCACAGGCCAAGCGCTATGCGGCAGTGCTGAGCCCAATGGATATGGCCGTGGTTTTCGGCTCGACTTTCTGCATCCATCAGAAAAACAAACCAGAGGCCGCCCGTCGGGAGGTCGAGAGGGTTTTGACCAATGCCAAATATTTTCCAAAACTCATCGGTGTCACCGCAGACGAACTGTGCTGGGGTGGTCATTCTCCAGAGGATGTGCTTTTGTATTATGAAACGTTTTTCCGAATGGCACCAGATTTTCTCGCCTGGCAGAATCATGCGCCGCGCCTCACAGGTTCGGAATCGCGTAATTCTTTTAATTCGGTACGGCGTTTCACCCGTCTTTCCGATGTCACTGGTGTTGACATTTATCCCGTTCCAGGTGGTAATGCAGGGCATAACAATCTGCCTGACAAGTCACTCGCTTGTGTTGGAAAATATACGGACCTTGTTGCGCAGACAGGATGGAACGAAGTTCCAGTATGGATGATTCTTCAGGCCTTCAGTTGGGATGAGTACAACGGTCGTCAGGCAACCACACAGCCACTGCCGACTTACGATGAACTGCGCTTCATGGTCTGGAATTCCATCACGCATGGTGCACGCGGCATCTTCTATTATCAGCCAGGGCGTCTTGTCTCGGTTTGGTACGGGCAGTTCGGCAAAGACATCAGCAATATCAACCGCGAACTGGCTGCCGCCGCCGAGATTATCATCAATGGCCATTCGATCAAACTTGCCGAAGCACCTACTGGAGTACGTTTCGCGGCATTTGATGACGGGCGGAACAGGCTCTTCGTGGCGGTCAACGAACAGAAAAACAAAAGTGTCAGGTGTACTTTGCCGCTGGACGGAGAATTCTATCGCATGCCAACAGGAAAGGCTTTGGAAGGCAAGGAATTCGAACTTCCTCCATACGGGGTTTTGCTGCTTTGCACCAGTCCTGTGGAAATTGCTCCAGAGCAAGGATTTGTTTATACGGGCCTGTCTCAGGAGAGTCTCACGATCAATGGCAACTGGCTGGCGCATCCCCAATTTACGAATGCCCCTGACAAAAAAGTGTTTTTCCAGCAGGATTTCAAGTTGCCCGAATTGCCGAAAGGAAAAGCCATCCTGCGCTACTGCAATGATGATACTGTGGAGTTTTTTATCAACGGCGCCAAGGTCCATGGCGGTGCAGGCGGCTTCCGTGTTTTGACTGAGGTCGAAGTGACTGGACTGCTTAAAAAAGGCGACAACAGAATCAGCGGCTCCCTCTATAACGGCATCGGGCCGACTGGTGTGGTTTATGAAATCAAGGCCGCTGAGACGCTGGTTTCTTCTGGAGAGGAAACCTTGTTTTCAGAGGACGGCAAGAGCAATTGGATGAAACCGCACGTTTTCGGCAAGCCTCCTGTGCGGCCGTGGGCGCTGCCTCATACCATTGAACGCTATGATGCCACAAATCAAAACTGATTCGGTGACATGATTCATTGACAACTCTTGGAGTCACTCACTTCCGAATGGCACGTGCAAATTCGTCGATGCGCTTTAGAAACTCATCGGCCTTGGGTTTGGCGCGCCAGGTGTGGTCTTCGGCGAGTTCAAGCAAAAAACTGTTTTCGTACAAAC
>JAGCTA010000470.1 GCA_017963875.1 Victivallales bacterium
CGTCGGGGGAGAAGGTGCTGCTGGCGTCCGACGACTACTGCATCCACACGGCACGCGGAGAGAACATCTTGCGTGCGCTTCCGACGAAGAACTGGACGATTGTCAGGCCGTCGACGACGTATTCATATCTGCGGTATCAGCTCGTCACATGGGAGGCTCCCGACTGCGTCGGAAGGGCGTTCGCAGGCAAGGCCGTCGTGCTTCCCGTCCAGGCGTATGCGATCCCCGCGTCCCTCTGCTGGGGCTGCGACGTCGGGAAAATGATCGCAGCGCTCGTAGGAAACGACAGGGCACTTGGAGAGGACTTCAACGTGACGACCAATGAATCGCACACATGGTCTGAAATTGCCGATTATTACAAGGACATCTGTGGGCTGAGGTCTGTATGGGTTGACAAGGAGGACTACCTGGACATCCGTGCACCGTCGCCCCAGGCACGTCAGGCCTGTCGTTGGCAGCTGGAGTACGCGCGTCTTTTCCGCAGAGTCTATGACAATACGAAACTCCTTGACGTCACGGGGTTGAAGCAGGAGCAGTTCACCTCATTGTACGATGGCTTGAAGCACGAAATCGACCGCACTCCACGGGACTATCCTTTCCCGAACAACGACCGTATGGACGACTATCTGCGGAAGTTACTGCCGTAGAGGCTACAAGCAAGTTTTTCAAACACATGGCAGGAATGTCAATTATTCCTTCCAAAGGTATTTTGTGCTCCGCCCTTTGCCGATAAGAGAAATGAGGTTGTTGCGAACCATCTGGCCGAGGACACCCTCTACGGTCGTCGGGCTGATGTCGGGGAGGATACGGCAGATGTCCGCTTTTGAAAGAGGCGTCAGCGAGTTCAGAACAGTGGCTTCGATGCATATTATCTCCTGTTTTCTGCATATAAAATATCATGGGAATATGCAGATTTGATAGAATCCGAACTGGTGAATAGCCTTAATTAAAGAGGAATAATCAGATGATTCCTTGAAATCATTATGTAATATGATATAATTTTGTTTGTCAATCAAAGTTTTTTCCCCTTATTATCAACCAAATTCCAATATACAAAAGGGAGCATGATAATGATAACCCAATCCATTTCAAACATTAAGCGCGTCGGTCATTTCTATTGCTTTACGCTGATTGAACTTCTTGTGGTCATCGCGATCATCGCGATACTTGCGGCGATGCTGTTGCCTGCATTGGCAAAAGCTAGGGACAAGGCGCGTGCCATTTCATGTGTCAACAATTTGAAGACCTTTGGCCTCGCTGGGGCGATGTATGCGGATGAATATGCAGGTAATTATCTGGGGTGCAGGATGTACGGACCAGACCAGGCAGAATCGAATGTCGGAAGTTGGGCGGATTACGTTCGTACGAATATGGAGCAGTTCGGCGGTTTCTCCTCAAAGAAAATCATTCTGACGGACCAGCAGTACTCTGGATATGCGGGATATGACGCGACGGAGGTTGCCCAGTTGATTTGCCCTGCGGATCCCATCCATAAGGGAACATGGTATTATGGGCGCATCGTCCTGAGTTATGCCATGAACATTCACATCGGCAGTTCTAAGTACAATGGAGCACCTACAAGCGGCACTGTGCTTGAAAACCAGTCCCAGACGAAAAATGCGTCAGATATTGCCTATATGGCGGACCATTGGAAAGCAGTCCAGTCGCTCGGCGGGGTGATTTGGTCCTTCGGCGCGAAAAATGCAACCACTGAAGACGTCCGCAATTATGGTGCGCATGGCAAGAGCCGCAATGTTCTGATGCTGGACGGCCATGTGGAGAGCCAGGCCGCAGTCAAATATCGTGTCGCCAGCGGCGCGGAAGACCTCTGGAACGGCGGTGATACGGCCACTCGCTAAAAAGCAGGGAGTCAGTCGCTCTGTTCCACAAAAGAAAGACTTTCTTTGGGAAAACCTTGGGGCAAATAATGAAAAGACTCTTGGTAGTATTCGTTTTGACGGCGTTCAGTTTGCTTGCATTTGAGGAAGTCAATATATTGAAGGAAGTGAATTTCGATGGCGCTCCTTCTGTTTTTCCAGGAACCCTTGGAAACTGGAATGTCAATTCAGAGGATTGTATGTACAATCCAATGGTCGTATTGAAAGGCGAAGGTCCAGAGGGCAAGAATGCACTGCGCCTCAACATTCCATACGGCGAGGTCTTCCGTCAGCAGAACATCATGTTGGTTGCTGGTGAAAGATATCGTTTTGGTGCATTCGTCCGAACGAAAGGTCTGCAGACGCCGACGTCGTCCATCGTCGTCTGGAACCGTGGCTGGACAGATGCCCTCATGTCCAGAATCGAAGTTCCGCGGGACACGGATGGCAAGTGGGTGAAAGTTGAAGGGGAGGGCGTCCTCCCGAAGTCCTCAAATGGAATCTACACCTACGGCCTTTATGCGAAGACTCCGAAAGGCACGCTTGACATCGCATGCCCCTATCTGATTCCGCTGTCGGAGAAGGCGCTGGCTGGCTCTAAGGTTCTCGAACCAGCTGCGTTCGACCTTTCGCGCATTGTTCCCGTGTATCCCCTGCTGATGAAAATCGACGTCGCCAATCCGCAGATGTCTTTTTTTGTTCCAGGCCTGACCAACGAGCAGTACGGCTCATGCGAACTGGGCGTGCAGACCAAAATGGCTGATGAGGAGTTTTTCTCGCCATGGGGAATCTTCGACCCGAATCCAAGCAGGTTAACCAATACGTACCTTGGAAGGCTTCCGCTGGGCGAAGGCAGGCTACGTGTCGCACTTTTCGAGCGTAACACCCGCAAGGTGCTGTTGCAGAACGAATACGCAATCCGAGTCATCAACGTTCCGCCGAAGGCCAACCTGAAGCGCTTGAACAACATGGTTGGAGAAATCCTCGACACGGATTTGAAGAACGGCGAAATAACTTTCAATAACCCGCGCGATGGCTGGGTGTTCATCGGTTTCGACAAGCCATA
>JAGCTA010000471.1 GCA_017963875.1 Victivallales bacterium
GCAAACCCTATCTTCCATTGCAGAAATCATACGCAGTCTATCAGGAATTCGACCCCTACCACCCGACATGGATCAATGCCGCACCAAGAAATGAAATCGAAGACCTGCGGCCGTATGGCGCCGCCTGCGATATCTGGGGCTGCGACATCTACCCCGTTCCTTCACCAAGCGGCCATTCTGGCCTCGAAGACAAGATGATGACAAGCGTCGGTAAATACTGCACGCGAATGGACGAGACCACATGGGGCCGCAAGCCAATCTGGATGGCGCTTCAGGGGTTCGGCTGGGGCGAAAACCCCGAATGCGGCCCAACAGGCCGTTCCAAGACACATCCGACGCTGCCCCAGTTGCGTTTCATAATGTTCGACGCAATGCTGAATGGGTGCACTGGCTTTGGATTGTGGGGATCGCAGTTTGTGAAAGACATCACTTTCGCAGAAAACCTCCTCGTCAACTGCGCTGACGTTCACCAGTATTCGACACTGTTCATCAACGGCAGACAACTACCCAACGCGCCATCGTCCGACAGCGCCATCCGCGCTCAGGTCATTGAGTATAATGGCGAGAAGACATACTTCATCATGGGAGTTGAGAACAGAAAGGCAAAAGGTACTGTGACTATCGATGGAAAACCGTTGACGGAACTCACGAGTTTCGGCTCAAAAGTCACCCAGGACGGTCAGACGCTGTCTGTTGAAATGGAGCCTTACGGCTATGCGGTCTTCGCCACCGCGCCTCTGCCACCACCATTCTTCGAATTGATTCCTACAAATCCTCAACTAGAGGCGCAAGGCAGCCCCATCCCCCCCATTATCGATAAAATCATCCGTGAAATTGAATCTTTCAAGTCCTTTGACACCAAGGCATTTTGGATTTGGTCACCGAAGAACTATGACCAGGCGGCAAGCGTCTGCTTCATTGCAAAGGCATTCAATGCCACCCCTAAAGACAAGGCACTACTCCGCCTCGCCGTCGATGACAATTCAACCGTTTTCCTTAATGGAAAGGAAATCGCAACAACCCAGGCGTGGGACAAGTTGTTCGACATCGACCTCGCCCCGCATCTCAAGGACGGCGAAAACCTCCTTGTCATTCGTGCAGAAGACGCGGGTGCCCTTCCCTGCGGACTGCTGGCCGAACTCCATGTCAATGGCAGTGTTTTTCTTAGTGACGCATCATGGCTGTCAAAGCCTGCCAAGACCAACAAGGACCTGCCACCCACATCATTGCAGGACTTTGAAAACGCGAAACTCATCCAGCCATACGGCGGCGGTGCCTGGCGCAAAAACGTCCAGGAAATTAAGAAATAACATCCAATTTATTATCCGCATGACTGCATAGACGTGGCATTCGTCAGATGCATGCCATGACAGGAACAACGAGGCAAAACAAATGAATAATGAACTAGATTCAAGAAAACAACTTCCAAAGACTGAAATTGCCTGCAAAGACGGCATCATCAGAATCGACCCGCAACACCAGGGGCGGATTTTCGCCGAACTCGACGGCGCACTTGTCCACCGTTGGGATGACAAGGTCGCAAAAAACTTTCATCCAGTCGAATTCAACAATCTAGGTGGAAACTCCCTATGGCCTGCTCCAGAAGGCGGTGCCTTCGCCTATAACTACCTCGACGGCGATTGGCTGGTCCAACCAGGAGTCAACATCGCCCCATCGGAAATGGTTGCTGACATGACCTGTCAGCGTACAGTTACACTATCCAACCGCAAGGCCCAGACGTTGGGCGTGACATTCAGACGTGCCGTCGCCGCCATCGACGTAGCCGATATCGTTTCAACATTTGGCATCAAAGGAATCGCCTACCATGAAACAGATACCATTCTGTTTGACACACCGCGAAATCCCCAGGATGCGACAGTCGCGGCCTGGTCTTTGGAACAGTTTGCAGGTTCTGAAGGCATCCTCGCATTCGGGCGTGTCAAGAAAGATTCACGCAAGTCAGTCAATATGAACTTCTACGGAAATCCGTTGCCACGCCTTGCCTTTAGCGATGGATGGTTCAAATTCACGCTTGGGGGCGAAGACCGCCTGCAAATTGGCGTCAGCGCGGCAGCAGTGCCCGAGTTCATCGGCGCATACGTCCCAGCGAAATCGCTTCTCATCATCCGCCGTTGCGCGGCAGGCGCGGGGACACGCATCGACATCGCAGACAACGACCAGCCTAATGGTATCTATGGTGCAAATGACCAATACAGCATCTTCAACGGTGCCACCCTTGACTTCTTCGAGTTGGAAACCATCGCACCAGTCATTTTTGATAAAAATGGCTACGTCGCAGGCTCCCTGCTCTCTTCGGAATCCTACTTCTTCAAGGGCAACCCTCAAAAACTGCTCACCCTATTGCGCAATGCCTTTGGCATGCCCGCGTCATTTGAATTCTGAAAGTGCCACACACGCTCTTGTGGCACGGACTGAATCAGAAGGACGTACCTACCCTGCCGAGGAATTCGCCAGTCCGCGTATCAACGCGGACGACTTCATCCTGCTTCATGTATTCAGGGACCTGAAGCACAAGCCCAGTTTCCGTCTTGGCGGATTTGCCTCTGTTGGTTGCGCTCTGCCCTTTGATGGCAGGGTCGCACTCGACAAGTTTCATCTCAACGACATCAGGCAGACGGATGCCGACAATGTGGTCTTCGAGAATCAGGGCAAATATCCCCTCCATGTCCTCAATCAGATAAGACTTCGCGTCACCGACGGCCTGGGCGGACAGCGGGAACTGCTCGTATGAATTCACATCCATGAAGACGTAATCATTGCCTTCCTTATAGAGATACTGCACTTCCTGCTGGCGGAAATCGGGTTCCTCATACGAATCTTCGCCTTTGCAGGAAAGGTCGGTTTTCATCTGCGTCAAAAGATTTCTGCAACGAATCTTGTATATTGTCGCCGCGCCTCGTGCACTGGGTGTATGCTTTTCAATATTCTCAATGATGTGTGGTGCGCCGTTGACGGTTATAATTCCGCCATTCTTGAATTGCTTGACTAACATGTTGTTCCTTCTATTATCAATTTGTTATGGAAAACCACTTTCTTTTGGAATCATCCGCAGAAATTTACTACGGATCAGCCTGAATATCAACGCAGTTCGACGCCGAGTTTGTCTGCCAATGTCTTGCGAATTTTCTCCTGCATGGCATTTGCCTCATCATCCGTCAACGTGCGCTCTGCATTACGGAATGTCACAGAATATGACATGCTGCGCTTGCCTGAGCCAAGCACCTTCTCGTCCTCGAATATGTCGAACAATTCCACCGATTCCAAAACTGGAATATTCAATGCCTTGATTGTATCGACGATTTTCTGATGCGTCAGATCCGAGGGTGCCACAAATGAGAAGTCACGCGCGGTACCTGGGAATTGCGGCAACGCCTTATAGGAAATCGGCGCTGGCTGGAGTTCCTTCAGATAATCGAAGTCAATCAATGCGACAAACAGCGGATTCCGCAGGCGAATGCCCTTCACAAGTTCGTCAGACGCCTGGCCGAAAATGGCAAGGCGACGTCCCTTCACTTTCCATTCGGCGCACGCGCCTTTTTTGAACGCAGAACTCTCCGCAGGCTCCCAACGTGGAATGTCCTGACGGCGTTCTGCAAACCACCCTTCAAGCACGCCTTTCATGTCATAGAAATCAATGGTAAGGTCCTTCTCGGCACCGACGCCGTTGATGATGCGGCGACCAGTCATCACAATGCCGACTTGGTGGTATTCATGCATTCCCTGTGCATCCTGACGGAACACACGGCCCGTCTCGAACATGCGCAAATTGTGCTCATTTCTTGAAACATTGTGGCTGACGACCTGCATCATGCCAGGAAGCATCGTCGGGCGCATATAGGCCAGATCAATGCTGATCGGATTGGAAACACGGACGATATTCTCCTCTGCGAGGTCGCTGCCCAACAGACACTGCGGCAATGAGAACATCGTGTAGTTCATGATTTCATCAAGTCCCAGCGCCAGCAGTTGCTTTCTTGCGGTCTCGATCGGAATGAATTTGTCGTCCTTGATATTGCCGATAAGTTTTGCGGAGACTGGGGCTTCGGGAATGCTGTCAAGACCGACCATCTGGGCAACTTCTTCCCAAAGGTCATGTTCTTCGACAATGTCAAACCGCCAACCAGGCGCACGAACCGTGACAGCGTCTGCGGTTTCATTGAGTATTTCCATGCCACGCCGACGGAAGCAATCCGCCATTTCCGCAGCCGTCAACTTCAATCCAAGCACCGTATTGCATCTTGCCA
>JAGCTA010000472.1 GCA_017963875.1 Victivallales bacterium
CCATCACCAAGCGCACCAAAGCCATCGTCGTCGTCCATCTGTACGGCATGGTCGCCGACATGGATCCCATCATGAAGATCGCCAAGAAGCACAAACTGTATGTGGTTGAAGACTGCGCGCAGTGCTTCGGCGGCGTCTACAAAGGCAAGAAGGCCGGCACGATCGGCAACGTCGGCTGCTTCAGCTTCTGCCAGAGCAAGCATTTCACGACTGGCGGCGAAGGCGGCATGGTCTGCACCAACGACGATGATCTCGCCTGGGAGTGCCGCTCCGTCCGCGACCACGGCTATGACGTCAAGGAGAAGATGAACCTCCTGGAGAAGGAAGGCAAGCAACTCTACATCCATCGCCGCGTCGGCTACAACTTCCGCATGACCGAGATCCAGAGCGCCATCGGACTGGGCGAACTGGAGCGCTTCGACTCCTGGAACCTGCCCCAGCGCAAGAAACTCGGCAAGATGCTCATCAAGGGTCTGGCTGGCCATCCGCTGATCAAGTACCTGCCCGTCGATACCAAGGACCGCCAGAATAGTTTCTGGCTCGTCCCCTTCGTGCTTGACACCAACAAGTTGACCTGCTCCTGCAAGGAGTTCATCGCCGCCGTCCAGGCCGAAGGTGCCTCCGCCTATAGCGTGCTGTGGCCGGAAATGTACAAGGAAGAGGCCTACACCAAGCAGAAAGGCTTCGGCACCGCCCAGTATCCCTTCAAGGATCCCAACAACAGCAAGATCGACTACAAGAAGTGCAACTGCCCCGTCGCTCGCTCCTTGGCCGACACGACCATCTCCTTCTGGACTCATCCGACCTTCACCGAGGAGAACATCCAGGCTGACATCGATGCCTTCAAGAAGGTTGCAGACGCCTACATGAAATAAATCATTTGCATAAAATAGCAACTTGCTAGTTGAACGGCAGGTCATGCCGTCAAGGAGACAATCAGAGACGCACGCATAACCCAAGGCGCTACTTTGATTGTCTCCTGTTATGTCATTGCATTGTGTTAAAAAGTCATTTTTGCATTTAGTATAACTAAACTAAGGAAATCACCTATGGCTAAAATCAGATACGGTATGATTGGCTTCGGCGGCATCGCCGAAAATCGTCTGGCGAAAGAAGGTTTTGCATGCGACAAGGCTCGCTTCAAGAATGGTTTGGAACGCGCGGAACTGGTCGGCGTCTTTGATGTCAACCCCGCTCGCGAATCTGCGGCGAAGGCACTTGGGCTGAAATGGTATCCATCCGTTGACGCACTCCTTGCGGATGCGAGTCTGGATGCCGTCTATGTCGCCACCAACAATGCGACACATGCGCAACTTGCCATCAAGGCGATGGAAGCAGGAAAGCATGTCATCTGCGAAAAGCCAGTCGCGACAAAACTCGCGGACGCGGAGGCAATGGTCAAACTTGCCAAGAAGAAGAAATTGTCGCTTCTTGTTGACCACATGATGATCAACAACGCGTTCAACGTCCTTGCAAAGAAGGCATTGGCGGACGGCAAGGCTGGCAGCATCAACGACTGCTGCTTCCACATGGAGTTCTTGTATGGCTCCACGCCTGAGGAAGCCCGCACCTGGCGTTGCTCAAAAGTCGAGGAAATCGGCGGCCCCATCGGCGACGTCGCATCGCATTGCTTCTATCTGGCCGAATATGTCCTCGGTTCGAAGATCAAGAGCGTCGCGGCGGTTTATCTGCCGAAGACGATGAACATTGTCGCCGAAAACGGTGCCTATATCAAATTCACGATGGAAAACGGTCTTCAAGGATCCGCAAAAGTCGCGTTCAGCGAGCCTCGTGGCGGTCTCGTTGGCACGTTCTCGAATTTGGGCTACGAAGTATATGGTACGGAAGGCGTTCTCCGCGGATTCGGCACCATGTTCCAGATTTCTGGCCATGCTGACGAACCATACAAAATCCGTCTTGAACTGGAAACTGCCAAGGGCGTCCGTCAACTCCACCCGCGCAAAATCCTCAACATCTATCAGCAACTCATTGAAGGCCATGCCAAATCCATCCAGACAGGCAAGCGCCTGACAGGCGAAGACGGTCTCCGCAATCTCAAACTCTGTCTCGCATCACATGAATCAGCAAAGAAAGGCGGAAAAACAGTTGACATTAAGTAATATCATGGCTTTTGTCCGCAATACTATTATTTGAGTTTTTTCAGGGTGGCTTTTCCTATGCCACCCTTTTTTTAATAAATATCATACAAATTGGACAACCATGAGAAACGACAAACTACATAAAGGCATGGGCATCGGCGGCTGGCTCACCAACTACAAGCGCTTCAACGTCCTGCCGCTGGAACGCCGCATGATACTCACGCCAGGCGACTACGAACATTTCGACACCTACATCACGCGCGATGACATTCAATACATCGCCTCGCTGGGGCTGGACCACATCCGCCTTGGTTTTGACCAGTTGGTAATTGAAGAATCCCCTGGCATCTACCGCGAACGAAACGTCGCCCACATCCACGATTTTGTCAATTGGTGCCACGAGGCTGGCGTCACCCCTGTCCTCAATCTCCACAAGGCTATAGGAAACTACTGCGACATACCTGAAAAGGTCACGCTTTTCGACTCCAAGGAACTGCAAGACCGCTTTGTCGATTTGTGGACCATGATGGAGCGTGAGTTCCACGACGACAATGAACCGATGTTCGAACTGCTCAACGAAGTCCGCGGCAACACATCGCCGCAATGGAACGCCCTCACTCGCCGTACCTACAACGCCATCCGCGCCACCAACCCGACGCGCGCCATCATCATCGGCTCCGCATTCCACAATGGCTGTGGCGCACTCTGCCAACTTGAAGACTACGACGACCCGAATGTCATCTACACATGGCATTTCTACGGTCCGCACGAATTCACGCATCAGCAAGGCGTCCTGATGGCAGGACCGCTGTTCTACAACCGCAAGATGGCCTATCCATCGGACATCGCGCCATACAACGACTACCAGAAGGTCGTCAACAACATGGAGAACTACTATAAATACGACCGCATGGACATCCGCTGGATTCGCGAGATTACCAAGCCTGCGTTCGAGTTCCAGGACGCCCATCCGAACAACACCGTCTGGTGCGGCGAGTTCGGCACCATCCGCCACTGCAAAATCGAGTACCGCGAAAACTGGATGCGCGACATGATCGGTCTGCTCATTGAGCACAACACCCCCTATAGCGTCTGGAACTACCTCTCCACGCCCAATGACGGCAACCGCTTCTCGCTCGTCGATGACGATACGCGCAAGATTCTATCCCCGCGCCTGGCCGCCATCATCCAAGGCCAGGGATGAAGAGACTGCAACGTTCATGCTATATTATGACCTCATGACCAAATAAAAGTTCCAGTGTAAGGTTTTGCTAAATACCTTACGCTTTCGCGTCCTTTTAGCAAAAACTATACTAGTTCTGCGCAATTGGATTTCCATTCGTTTCACGAATGGTTAGTGCAGTGATCACTGCAGGCAACAGCACCAACGTCGCACATGCGAAATACAGCCTGTACGAGGCAACGCCATAGACCTTGATGCCTTCAATCATCTCGGCAGGAAAGACCTCCAGAAGCATTCCAGCGGCGCTACTGACGAGCGCGACGCATAAATATGCTCCAAAATTCAGTGTCGCC
>JAGCTA010000473.1 GCA_017963875.1 Victivallales bacterium
ATGGCTGTGGCGAATCGCGGTTATTCGGACTGGCTTGGCGTCGATGTCCGCCCGAATGAAGTCCAGAAATTCTGCGCGGAACGGATTGAGGCCGCTGAAGTGCCAGGTCCAAGGCGAATGTATAATATGGGCTTTGCTCCCGCTGGCCCAGAAGCGTGTGTCTGTGTCCATCTGTCGATGCATGACGGTGCTCGGATGTGGAGTAGCCTGATTGACCCAGACCAGCAGGTGCTTCAGCCCGCGATGACTTCCTTTGACAACGCGCATGGTGGTCGTGTAGGCGTCATCACGTATGATTTGCGCCAAACGCGCTCTAGTTCGCTGTTCTGCTACCGAAAGCAGCGTCTGCTGGGGGCGTTTCTTGAGCATATCGCAGGGGAGCCATCACCGTTGCGTGTCGTTGATTCTCCAAACGTGTTTGTCATTGCGCGGAGCAAAGGCAGCGAACTGTTTGCATGTATCATCAACATGTCAGCAGATACGGTGGAGAATTTAAAGTTGCAGTTTAAGGAGACGCCATTGGACGTGTGTCTGCTTGACGAGAACGGCGAGTGGTGTAAAACGGATGCGATTCGGGCGGAATTGATGGAGCCAGTGTTCCTGAAGGCGCGTTTCGCGAGTCTGGTGTAGCGCATTATATAAATGGAATGACTATGGAAGAAAAACTGTTTATTGGGTTGGATTTTGGGTCGGACAGCGTGCGTGCGGTGCTCGTGGATTCCAATGGGCGCGAGAGAGCATCAAGCGTCAGCAAGTATCGCCGCTGGAGCGAGGGAAAATACTCCGATGCCGCGCAATGCCAGTTCCGCCATCACCCTTTGGATTATCTTGAAAGCATGGAATTCGTGCTGACGGAAGTCCTGAAAGGGCAACCACGGAATTGTGTGGCGGGCATTGGAGTCGATGCGACGATGTCCACTCCGTGCGCCGTTGACCGCGATGGCGTTCCTCTGGCGCTTCATGACGAGTTTGCCGATGACCCCGATGCGATGTTCGTTCTTTGGAAAGACCATACGGCGTTGACTGAGGCGGAACGCATCAACCAGGTGGCTCGAGACTGGAAAAAAGGGCCTGATTATCTTATGTATTGCGGTGGAATCTATTCCAGCGAGTGGTTTTGGAGCAAGGTTCTTCATGTGTTGCGCCATTCGTCAACAGTGAGAAAGGCCGCTTTCAGTTGGGTGGAACTCTGCGATTGGATTCCCGCCGTGCTGACGGGGCATTCGTCGCCGTTGACAATGGCCAGAGGTCGTTGCTCCGCAGGACACAAGGCAATGTGGAATGCCCAATGGAGCGGTCTGCCGTCCGAGGAATTCCTGACGGCAATCGACCCATTGCTTTCGGGGCTTCGTGAAAGGCTGTATTCAGAGACTTCGACAATGGACAAGGTGGCTGGAACACTGTCGCGGAAATGGTCTGAAAAACTCGGCTTGCCTGAGACGGTGACAGTCGCTGTCGGTGGCGGCGATGCGCATGTCGGAACCATTGGCGCGGGGATTGAGCCTGGCAAGATGGTCATGGTTGTTGGAACCTCGGCATGCCACATGCTTGTGGCACCATCCGTTTCCAAATGCATTCGTGGCATCTGTGGACAGGTGGACGGTTCGATTGTGCCAGGTCTGACGGGACTTGAGGCGGGGCAGGCGTCCTTTGGCGATGTCTTCGCATGGTTCAAGCGGCTTCTCGAATGGTCGAGACCTGTTTCCCTTGCTGATTTGGAACGTGAGGCTGTGGCTATTCGACCTGGCGAATCGGGGACGCTTGCCCTCGACTGGTTCAACGGCAGGCGAACGCCGTTTGCTGATGAACAGTGCCGTGGGGCGTTTTGTGGATTGAATTTAGGGACGACTGCGCCGATGATGTACCGATCCCTCGTTGACGGCGTCTCGTTTGGAACACGTGCCATTGTGGATAGATTTGCGGAAGAGGGGATTGCCATTGAAAGAGTTGTGGCGCTAGGCGGCATTGCGCAGAAATCGCCGTTGGTGATGCAGACACTCGCGGATGTCTTGAACCGACCGATTGGAATCATCGCTGGAGGCGAGACATGCGGGCTTGGCGGCGCGATTTTCGCCTCGGTCGCTGCTGGCGCATTTCCTGATGTGCCGACGGCTATGAAGTCGATGGCAGCGAATATTGAAACCACGTATGTGCCTGATCCATCAAACGTTGTCGTTTATGACACGTTGTATCAAAAGTATCTTGATTTCGGCAAGAGACTGTATCAATGATGTATTGCTCTAAACCATGAAATGAATTTAGCAAACACCACACTAGAATCGGAATTCGACGCATGTCTCGGGCGGTATCTCCAATTTTCCGTCTTTTGTTTTCCAACCCGAGTTTGAATAACGGTATTCGTTGTTGATCAAAATGATTTCAGCGTTTTCTGGAGACACGCCTGTAAGTTCAAGTTCGATGGTCACTGGGGTTTCTAGGCTGTTCGCGAAGAGCAGTACGTGCTTTTTGCCATTGCTGGCGCCGCAGACAGGATAGTTCACTTCGTCCTCTGAGGCAGTGAAGACCTCGTTTTTCAACTGGTAGGCGTCATTGAACATCCTAAAGGCATAGTAAGCGAGATAGGGTTCCCGCGTGTCTGGGTTGAACATGCCGCTGTATCGTGTCGCCGTGATGCAAGCGTCATAGTAGTTCAGCATGGAAGTCTGTGTGCGCTGCATCTGCACCATTGTCGCGAACACGCGCGATGACGCCCAGGTGGTTCCGCGCATCCGCGGATGCCGCGAGCAGCAGGGGTTCCATTCGTTCATAAAGTCGGGGACGTCGCCGTAGCCGTATTTGGTCAGCAGTCTGCGGACGTAGCCTGATTCAGACGAGCATTGCCCCAGCGGATTGGTGCGGTAACTGTGCCATGAGAAGAAATCCAGTGGCGCGCCTTGTTCTTTGATATAGGCGAGGAACTCGTGCCCGAACTTGAAGAAACCTTGGTAGCGGTTTTCAGGCATGTGGTCAATGCCCTTGAGTTCGGGGTCGTGCTGATCGAAATCATGGAAGCCGCCAGAGCCGTAGCCGCCGACCTTGATGCTGTCGCCGAAGCAACTTTTCAGGTGCTTGGCGGCGGTGGCGTACAGTTCATAGAACTGCTGGGGTGTGCCATGCCACATTTCGCTCAGACCGCCTGGATAGTAGGCGTCGTCGCCTGGCTCGTTCCAGATTTCCCAGTAGGTGATGTTCCAATGAAAGCCGTCCGCCCAGCCTTCGTTATAGTGACGGACGACGTGCTCGCAGATTCGTGCCCATTTAGCGAAGTCCTTCGGTGGATCAATGTTGTATGCCTTGATTTTGTGATAATTCTCTATGGTGACGCCGAGACGATAGAATGGCTCGCAGTGGAATTCTATGAGGTGTGAGAGCAGGGCGTCGGTAAACGCGAAGTCGTAGGATTCGGGGAGGTTTTCGTCCGCATCGAAATCAGGGAAGATATTCGGGATATCGACATAGTGCTTGCCAGGCGAGAACCACTGCACGTCATGAAGACGCGAATAAGGGATGCCAGCCTCTTCAATGTAATGCATCATTTCCGTGTCGTTTGGGCCGAGCATCGGCGGCTGTCCGATGGCGTGCATCGGCTTCATAGCCCCTGTGATTTTCGTGAAGTCTGCTGTGATTTTCATTGGTGTATCTCTATAAAGTCAAGTTATTTAAAGCGAAAAACGGGCTGTTCGCCGAACAGCCCGTTTGGGTAATTGACGTTATTTCGCCGTCGCCTTGATCATCAGTTCAGGTGAAAGCCCCAGAATGGACGGAATGTTCGTCATCTGGAGATAATAGTCTTCGAGGGTGGTGAGATGCGTCGGCGGTTGGATGAGGAGTTTGAAAACACCGCCTTTCATCGCCACGTCTCCCTTGCAGACGAACTGTTCAAGGGCGGCGATGTCATCCTTCTGCCATAGTTGCGTGCCATCGGGCCCCCAGACGGTCGCCTTCAGGCCCTCGGAGCCTTCGCCGAGGAAATTGAAGGTGAACTCTTTTGTATTCTCTGGTACATAGAAAAAGGCATATCCTGTCCCCGTGCAGAAATTTACCAGTTCTGGATACATCTTGATGCCGATGGGCAGGTTGCAGCGGAGAATGCGAGACCAGTTGTTGCCTGCCTCAATTTGCAATTCGTACAGACCTGTCTCAGGGAGATTCTCCATGACTAGATTCGCGGTTTGCTTGAAGGGAATCTGGCCGATTTCAAACTGCTTCCCCGATGGCGTGACGACGATGGTCTTCGCCGTTGTTCCCTTATAGGTTGCCAGTTGACCGTATTGAGCGGAGAACTTGAGCGTGTCAC
>JAGCTA010000474.1 GCA_017963875.1 Victivallales bacterium
ATCGATAACGTCAACGTTACCTTTTCTAACGTTACCTTCGATATAAACACGGAGTCTGAAAGCAATTATCCGCGTCTGACGCCTATCGGTGGTTATGTCGGCACGCTTATGAACATCGGTGTCAACAACGATGGCTGGTGGGGCGAGGGCGAAATCAAATTCTACATGGACGGCGACCGTGAGTTCCCGACCATCTGCGGCACGGGCACCGAGGACTATTTCGGCGGCTCCTATGGTTTTGAGAGAAACCATCAATATCAGGAGTTCTGCACACCCTACATGGGACTGCACGCAGTCTTCCGCCCCGACGGTCTTTACCGCACTCAGCAGCGCTTCAGCATGTATCGCTGGCATATCATGGACCCCATCCGCTTCGAGAGCGACCTGCGCGTGACCATTCAGGACCTTGGCTGGCGCGCATACGGCAAATACCTTCCGCTGCAAGACGACATCTCCACCGTCGCCTACTGGTACCAGACGCTTCCGACAGCCCCCTTCCCGCAACTCCCCGACCGCGATTATCTAGAAGTCATCTGATGGTCTAAAACCTGGCGAAGGCTTTCTGACGGCGTTTTCAATCCATCACAGTGCGGCCAAGGCCAAGGCGATCATGAGGCCACCCAAGACGGCAAAAAGCGCCGCCATGATAACCTTCGTCGCGAAGACATGATGTTTCGCCCAGTCTCCGAGTGCCTTCGCGCCTACCCCATACGCAGCCAGAGCCGTTATCACCACCAGTGGCACGATGAAGCAAATGTTGTAAAGGAAAAGGAACAACAGGAACTTGCCATTGATTCCCAGGCTCGACAACGCCATCAGCACAGGAAAATACACTTGTCCCGTGCATGCCAGTTCCATAGACGAAACAATCCCCCCAAGCACAATCGCTGCAGGACACATCAGCCACGCATGGACATCCGTGAACTTGCGGATTTTCTCGTGGATGCCGCGATGCGTCTCCTTTGATAGCCCCATGTCCATGTCGCTCGCCTTGCCTGTCCGACGATAGCGCAATGCGTCGCGCAGATGAAGCACGCACAGCACAAAACCCACTAGAGCGAATATGCCGTAAATCAGAACTTTCAGCCAGTGAATCTCCTGAAGTTGGCGCAATACCATGGACAACGCTATCCCATAAAGAAAATACGTCAGAAAAACACCCAAACAAAATCCCGCACCGACAATAATAATCTGCGTGCGACGGCGTTTCAGATACAACAAATAACTGATAAGGAAAATTGACGTCGCAAACGCGCATGGATTGATTCCGTCCGCGAGCCCCCCTCCTAGTACCGACACCCATCTTGTCGCGCCTATAAACGCTTCCAGACGGCTTTTTTCGCCATTCAGTTCCTCCTGTGTCAAAGGGGTCTTCCAAAATGGTGTTCCTTTGGCATTCTTCAGAGCCTCTGCCAGTTCCTTTGCAGTCGCAAGGCGTCCTGTCACATAACCATTTGTCCAGACGACCATCGGAGCCAGGTTTTCATCGGTCTGGGGAATATCAAACGCCTTTCGTACGCGCGACAACATCGCCTGGCCTTCAATGGTCGTGACATCGAACTCGTCAACATTCAGTCCCGTCACCATATCCTCAAGGAGACCAAACTCGCGGCTCTGGCGTTCGCATTTCTTGCATCCTGGCTGACGGAAAAAGAGCAGTTCAGCATGAACCGCAGAAGAATTATCAGAGACAACAGCGGCTTTGCCATCCGCCTTTTCCTTTGCTTTCGCCATTTCGGCAAGCGCCTTTTTCGAGTAATTGTACTCCACAATCGGCGCGTCCGCAACCTCCGCCACGGCTTCGATTCCTGCGAAAATCCCGCCTGTCGGCGCCTGTTTCACCAACTCCGCCATGCGTGGCTCCAAGGAATTGAAGCCCTCGCGTCCGCAGACCATTTCACGCCCCATGAGAATCACTGGAAACGTGTTTCCCTTGGCAACAGTCTCCAAGTCATCCTCGACGGCATTCAGAAAACGGTAATTCGCCTTGACGTCAATATTGATGAAAACCATGACAGGATCATCTGGCGAATTGTATTTTTTGCTCCATGCGGATTTCAGTGCCGCGCAGTCCTCGCAGTCGCGGGAACCGAACAAAGCAATCCACGGGCGCGCGACCGCCGAAACAGCCACCAACAGAACAAGCACCAGTATCCTAATCAAATACCTCATCGTACTATCCGTAAAGAACAACAAAAAAACTTTCAGACCATTTCATGCGACAGATGAGACTCTTTCAGGCATTACTTCATGAACCATCCGCCAACGCCCTTGGGCAAAGGTTTGTCAACAGGGACAAATCTCATTCCATTCCAATACCAACCAGAACTCCAGTCAGGCGGTTCCGCTGTAAACATCCATTCACTGCCCTCCGCTGGCACTATGACGCTTCTGGCTTTGACAGAATCATACACCAGTCTCATGCTCTCCACAGGGACATCATTCAGGTGGAACCAAAATGCCTGTCCCGCCTCGACTTTATGCGCCATGACCATTGCGCCATTTTCGTACGCCATGGGATTCAACGACATAAGTTTTTCCATGGAGGCAGGCGTCAGCAACGCCAAGTCCCATGGCATTGCCAAAATATTCCATCCTCCGTGCCACGGTACTTCGAGTGTATTCAGCCAGAACTCCAATGCACCTGCCACAGTCAGTTGCAACGCCCCGCTGGTACGCTTGTCGCCTTCGCCCAAATTGTAAATTCTGGCATCACCCGCAGGAAGCAAACGCGGGCCATCATTCCGCCACAGCATCACTGTATCGCCTACAACAGCCAGCAACCAGCCGTCTGCAGTGAATTCCTCGGGAGCATCCGATGCGGCAATGCCTCCCGAAACACGCACAGGCACTGAGGCCTCATCAGGAAGCGTATAATTGTTGTGTGCGCCATAAAGCGCCGCAAAACCGCTCTTTCCATCTGGAAGGACATAATACCCCGCCGCCACTGGCCTTTCGTCCCAGGCGCAGCAATCCTGCTCCATCGGCACAACTGCCAAAGTCAACAATGCTTGTTGAATAGACGTCGCCCCAGTCTTGTCATTGACAAAAACGTTAACTGCGCCTGTCAGACAGCCTTGGACGGCGTTTCGAGTCAACGATACATAACCGTAGGGCTCTGTATCCCCCGTGATGTTTCCAGCATCGTCTTCCATCAAGGCGACTGCCACTGGAACCGCCATGTCAAATCCTTCCAAGGATGAAAGCGACAGCCAGAATTCCCCGACATTCAGTCCAAGCCTGTCTGATATCGTTTCCTCAAAATCCTCCACGCCGAAAGCCACGAATCCCGTGACATCCTCCTCCGTGGCAAGGCAGGCAAGAACTCCATCAGGCGTTCTCAGCATGTATTGTTCATAATAGTCATCTGGCAACACATCTGGACACAACGCCAACTCGACGACAGCACCAAACGTGCTTCCCTTCTCATTGTCACGTCCATAGACAATGGCGGCGACCGCCTCTTGGGTCGTCATCCATTCCACGACATCATCTCCGCCAGCGAACCCTGGCATCCGTGCATTCCAACCCCATGATTCATCCCCTGCCCTCAACATCAAGACTCCACCAGCCCCTCCTGGGACATAGTAATCCTGCAGAAATCCATTATATCCTGACGCCAGAGGCAACGGCTCCGCAGCCAGACTGCCAGCAATTGACAATGTTCCATTCGGAGAAGTCATCGTGCCTGAGACAAGCCCCTCATTCGTCACGGTAAGGACAAATTTCTGGTCACCGTTTTCTAATTCAGTCGTCAGTATGCCCGTAGCGGAATCAACGGCTGTCCAGCAACCTGATATAATTTCCCCTATGCCGTATTCGCAGGCGTATGTCATTGAAAGCACACCTTCTTCGTCCGATGTCAACCGCAGACGCCCGCGCACCAGGCGCTGGCCGTCCTGCAGCATTTCATAGAAATACCCTGCAAAACATCTGCTGTAGCCGAATGGATTGATGTCATCCAAATTTCGAACGGCATATTTGACGAACAATCCCTCGCTGAGAGTCTCCTTTTCACCATCCTTCACGGCAAGTTTCAATGAAAATGTTCCTAAATCCTTGGAATCTGGCAATGCCTCGATTCGCAGAATGCCCTCTGGTCCCTCTCCCTGCTCCAATGTAAGTTTCATCCATTCTGGAACGAACATCCATATCTGGGCATATTCCTCTGGATCGGTAGGCTTTAGGGAGACGTCTCCCGCCAGGCCGTTGTGGAACGGCACCTCGACAACTGTCTTCACATATTCCATGATATTCATCAAATCCACTTCATCAACTTCAAACGCAGGCAATGAATAGACACACCCCTGCGTGACGCCAATGGCACCGACAGACACACCCTCCCCTGATACGACTTCAAGTTGCAGGGAAAACGACCTTACACCTTCCCATGGTTGCAGCCCCGCGTTGTCCAGTGTCAGCGTGGCGTTTTTCGATATGCCTGCCGCACGCTCATCGGCTGTCCATGACACGAAGTCCTCTGCAATGGCGACTGTCAAGTCATCATCCTCATTGACCAATTTGACCTTGACCGCCATGCCGTCACCTGCCGTATCGTAGTTGCGAATGCCGATAGGTACAATTGCTTTCGTAGATATTTGCTTGAGTTTAATTGCTTTTGACTCGAACAAGACTTCCGTCTTAACATCCTCCGTGCATTCCCATGACAACTGATAGGGCACTGGCCCCTTTGAATTTGGAGCCGTTACACGCACACGGCACAACTGGCCAGTCTTGTTCGAAGCAATCCAGCGCAATTCCACGCCTTTCGCCAAATCATTTTCAGCGGATGTCAGCAATTCCCCCGTCAATCCACCGTCCGCCACAGCAATAAGTTCCATCTTGACCTTTTCCGATGCGGTTCCCTTCACCGTCAGCACCCAGCGCTCCAGCGCGCTTTGCACTTTAAAACCATACCAGTCACGCTCATCAACACCCCCGATGACCCTGTCGGCAATCGGCGAAACACCATTGTTCAATTGATCTGAAACCGTTTCTCCGTCATAATTATCAAGGTTCTCTCCTTCGTCTGCCGCCACTGTCTGGAACTGGAAGAACTTCTCCCTCTCCCCTTCGCCAGTCAACTTCGAGGAGACAATGACATACGCGCTGCCCTTCGGCGGCGTAAAGGCACCATCGTTGTTCGTGAAGTACCCGACAATACTGCCGTCCCTTCCACGCCTGTAAATCAACGTGGGATAGCAGATTGGCTTGGCATCGCTCATGGAACCGACTGGCTCCAATAGGCTTTCCAATATCGTTGTGGTATTCTCCTTGAGTTTTTCAGCACCCTGCTCCAAAGTCAATCCATTGCGCTCCAGATAACCTCCAGGCGAATCATCGCAAAGAAGTGACGTGCCGTAGGGGTTTCCATCCATATAGGCTTGTGTCAGCCGACGGCGGTTTTCGACATGCACCAGATAGGCGTTCTCAGCCGCCCAGTCGCGGAATTCCTTGGTCTCCACGAAATACCTTTGCATTTTCATGCAATAGGGACACCACGTCACCGCGCCGACATTGACGACGACATCCTTGCCGTTCGCCTTAGCGGCCGCAAGAGCCGCATCCATATCCATCGTCCATTTGCCAAGATATGCCCCGCTGAAATACGGGTCAGTGATATCTCCTTTTTCTGGGATGTCCTCTTCATGGAAGATAAGCCTGAAACGGTTTTTGTCGCCCTCGATTCCCGTGGCATAAAGCCGCAAATGATAAAGGCCGCCTTCCGTCGCCAGAAGATAGAATCCATGGTCAAGCACGGTCAGCCCATCGCCCTCGCCGCTCTTCACCAGCGTGCTGCCAAAGAACAACTGGTAGCCAACACGGGCGGGCGCGGTGTCGCCTGTCGCGTAATATCCGCCGAAACCGACCTGTCTGCCTGCCTCGACTGTGAATGAATACCACAGTTCGGTAACATCCTTTGTGAACATCTGGTTTTGAAGCGTCTTGGTTCCATCAGAGGGAATTGGATTCAGCAGCGTGCTGTTATCCAGACTTGCCCAATAAGCATTCGGAAAACTGGCTTCGACAATCGCTGAGAATTCACTGAATTTCGGAGGATTGCCGACAGACACTCCGTGGATGGTGTTCTTGTACTTGAAATTAAAGAAAGCCACGATATCGACCTCGTCTGCCAGAAGGCTTGGCGAAGTCAAATCAGCCGTGTCCTTCACATGGACAAGCGCCGTCATGGGAAATTCAGACACCTTGTTCGCAACTGCGGCATTATAACTTTTCACAAAGGTATTCCGCAGTTTCTCCTCCTTGACAACCACTGGAAGAACACGCTTCGCCGCAGCCCAGGCTTTTACTGGGAAAATACCGTAGGTTTCATCTGTTGGTTCGCATCCCTCGTCGTGGGAAACAATGCCATCGCACAAGGCATTTACCCATGCGGTCTTGCAATGATTACATTCATTGTTTCCCCTGGAAATATGAACCAAGATGGGACGGTTGTTGTCGAATGCCGCCTTTTTTATTTCCAACACCGTTTCATTGTCATCGGAACGAATCTCTGTCCATCCCGCGCCGTAGTTCCACTCCGCCACCTCCTGTGCAAATGCAAAAAAAGAAACTAAAACCAATAGAATCGTTTTTCTCATTTTACTCCTTCCCCTTTTTTGTTTATTCACTAGGTATTTTATTTATAGCAGGCCGATTGCCTTGCCTTGTACTATTCCTATTGGAAACAACGACTTCGATTATTCCTTCTGGTTTGCCTTTGAGTTTTAATTGCAATTTTACCTTTTTGTCAGGCTGCTTAAGGATTTCTGGAGAGATTTTAAGAGAAAATGTCAATGCCTCCCCCTGCATATCCCTGGAAATACTGATGCATTCATTTTCTGAAGCCAACTCCACATCCGATAATATTTTCTCATTATAATCGACAGGACGCGTGGCTCTGGCTTTCTTCTCCTCAATACTGACATGGAAACCGCCATGGGCCTTGTCCAATTTATCGACATGATCGTGTTTTCTGCTGCGTATTTTCAAATTGCCAAAGGGACTTTTTGGGGCATTCGATGTTTCCTCCCAATCTTTCAGGGTTACAATCAATGTACGTTCAGGAATGATGCCATTTGAAAAATCTTCTTCTGACAAACGAAATGACTTGCTGCTCAACAGGTATTTACGTCCCAAGACTTTTCCAATCAGCCTCAGGCGAATGCCCATGTCCTCACCCAACAATGGAACGGGAAGAAAGACAACCTCTGTGAAATTGCCTGCCTGCAGCGGCAGTTTTGGAGTCACTTCCAATTCATAGACGCGTGCCTTTTCGTCTTTCAAAGCAAGTTTCAAGTTAAATCGTGGGCTTTCTTTCGGCGGGAGAATGGTGAGAGCGGCGTTCTTCTCTGGATTCGTTGCCTTGATGGTGAATTTTCTTGTCCAGAGAATATCGGAACCTTCAAACTCTCCAAGGTACATGCTCGCGTCTGGAGAAATGGATATAAGCGGCTTGAATATCCCAGATACCTTAAGCGAAGCCTCGGAATATCCTTTTGACTCAAGATAAATCCAACGATACCAACTACCTGACGTATGCCCCAGACGACTGCCAAAGAGTTTTGCTCGAATGTTGATTCGCTCTCCTGGAACAAGTTTCCTCGGAGCGGGGGACTCCACAATCTCTATGCACGAACAACTGCTTATTGCACGCTTGAAAAACACCTCTTCCTTGCCTTTGTTCTCTGCCTCAACAGTGAATTCCAAAAGGCTGGCTTCATTCACTTCACCAAGATTCTTTTCCTCGCCCTCGACTAATGCAAGAGTACTTTCAGGCAGATCCTGCTCCTCCTCTGTGGTTTCCTCGACGTCCTGCACAACAGGTTCTACGGCATAAAAAGCCATACTCAAACCAAATAGTATAACAAGCAAACAACAAATTGTTCTTTGTGACATAGCTTCTTCCTTTTTTCACGTTTTTTCCTTGAACTGCGCTCTCAAGGAACAGAACAAGCGCAAATATCACCCACAAAAGCACAGGCTGGAGACCTACTCTCAGCCTAGGCGGACCGTGATGCGGGCTGGGCTGGCTAATGGTCCTGGGCGGACCGCAGAGCGGGCCACTTGTTCTGTGCGGATACCGCGAAAACGGGCCGGACTGACTAATGGCCATCTGCGGACCGCAGAGCGGACCGGGCCGAATTGAGGGCTATGCTTAACGCTAACGCGGTTGCGCTACGCCCTCCAAGTTCCCATCGCCGCTACGCGGCTCTCCAGACATTCACGCGGTTTTCCGTGGGTTGCGCTACACCGCTAACGCGGTTACGCTTCACCCACGGCTACCCTTCCTTCGCCGCTAACGCGGCTATGTCCACGGCTACTCGTCCTGTGCAGCCCGCGAAGCGGGAGCTGGCTCATCTCATCGGACTGGCCGCGAGATGCCAACAGCCGGGGACCACCCGTCCTGTGCGGACCGCGAAGCGGGCCGGGGGCCACCCGTTCTATGCCGCTCGCAAAGCGAGCGGAGGGCAGATACTCGTCCTGTGCGGATCGCCAAGCGAGCCGGGCTGGCTAATGGCCATGTGCCGCTCGCAAGCGAGCGGAGGGCGGATACTTGTTCTGGGCGGACCGCAGAGCGGGCTGGGCCGAATTGAGAGCTGCGCTTACCGCTAACGCGGTTGCGCTACGCCCTCCAACATGTTCCCATCGCCCTCGTCTATCGATCGAATGGGTTTATAGGTAAATTTAAAATAGCCATTTTTCCAATACCAGAAGCGTGTGATTTCATCATAATTCAATGGTTGTGACTCGAATTTCAACGTCTTCAACGTCTTTCCATCCTCCTGCAATGTTTTCTCTACCCAACCACCAATCATTGGGTTGCTCTTTCCAGACTCTGGATTCTTTCCTGCCAGTTTGAACGATTGCGGCTCTGTCGCATATACCCAGTAGGCTTTGCCTGGTTTCAAGAAATCAGTCATAACCATCGCTCGCGAATCTAATGTATAAAGCGGCATGGACTTCAGATTATCACATAGAGCATCAAAAGTAGGAATACTATCCCATGTCAGAGAATCTTTCTCAGGTATACCTATCAGGTTCCAGCCACGCTCTAATTCCAGACTCATGGCGATGGTATCTGAAACCGTCAAGGTCATGACTTCGCCTTCTCCATTCGTTCCACTCAAGTCAACGGGGCAAAGCGTCCAGTTCCCTGGCTCAAGTGACAAAGAATCTGCCTCGTCTATGATTATGACTATATCATCCGTAGAATCATCTGGAGTACTATTATCACCTACCGCAAGGATATCCGCCACCTTGCTGAAAGTCACCTCGGCACCATTTTTCTCCAATCCAGAAATGACTTGCTCTGCATCGTCAGACCATGCAACGCCATTTGCCTGGCTGGGAGATAACTCATCTGCAGCAGGTGCAAGATATTCCGTATTTTCTTCTCCATCTACTACAACCGAGCGTCCCCAATAGATTCTCACTGGGTAACTGACCCCATCCCATTCATAATAGCCCAGGCCTACGGGGTGGACTTCAGTCTTGCAACAAAATCCTGTGGCAGCGACCAAAATACCATGGACCATAACATCGTCAATGCGTTCACAATCTTTTTTTTCTACAAAACGATTGCTTATAATACTGCGTGAATACAGAGTGATTGTTCCAGAAAACTCACCAACTATC
>JAGCTA010000475.1 GCA_017963875.1 Victivallales bacterium
GCGTGTTCCTTGCGCCTACGGGAATCGCGGCAATCAACGAGGGCGGTACGACCATCCACAGCTTCTTCCTGCTCCAGCCAGGCCTGCTGACACCCGACAACATCGAGGACATCGAGAACAGCAAGCGCAAGAGGATGATACGGGCGACGAAGACCATCATCATCGACGAGATATCGATGGTGCGAAGCGACGTGTTCGCAGCAATCGACTTCCGACTGCGCTCGCTGGCTTCGGGAGGCAACCAGCGAAAGCCCTTCGGCGGAAAGCAGATCATTCTCGTCGGGGACTTCTTCCAGCTGCCGCCCGTCGTGAAAACGGGGACGGAGAATAGCTACATCATGGACAATCTTGGCGGCTGGTACTGCTTCCAGACGCGCCTGTGGCAGGAAGCTCGCTTCCAATGCGTCTGCCTGAAGACCATACATCGGCAGAAGGACGACAGGATGTTCGTCCAGGTGCTGAACAACATAAGACATGGACGGCTCCTGGAGCAGGACATCGACGTGGAGGGCAATCGGCTCAATGCGGTGGAGGTTCTAAACCGCTTCTGCCTGAACAACACCTCGCAGACCATCCCGCCCGTCAGTCTTTGCACCACCAATCGGGAGACCATCGCCATTAACACCATGATGAAGTCCCGTCTGGACGGGGACGTCTCGCTCTTCAAGGCGCAGCTTTCGGGCAAGTTTCGTGAATCGGACTTCCCCACGGAGGTGATGCTGGAGCTGAAGCCAGGAGCACGCGTGATGGTGCTGTGCAACAAGCATTTGCCCAACGGTGAGTTTGAATATGTCAACGGCGACATCGGCGTCGTGTCCGCCATCGGCGAAAGCAGTTCGCCAACGGTGACCGTGAGGCTGGACAAGGGGAACACCGTCAGCCTCTCGCCGAATCGCTGGTCCAACTATGACTATGTCATCGAGGAGGACAAGAACAGTGGCAAAAGTGTCATTCGCCAGCGGGAAATCGGCACGTTCTTCCAGATTCCCCTGAAGCTCGCCTACGCCATTACCATCCACAAGTCACAGGGGCTTACCCTGGACAGCGTGGCGCTGCGGCTGGGCAGCGGCTGTTTCGCCCACGGGCAGCTCTATACGGCACTATCACGTTGCCGAAGCATCGGTGGGCTGAGCATAGAGCGCGCAGTGATGCCGGAAGACCTGATTCTCGACCAGGCCGTGGTCGATTTCTACGAATCCATCGACCAGCCGCAAAGGGTAGCGACATCCGTGACCATCGCCATTCCGCCTGAACACGAGGCAGCCGTTCGGGCGTTCCTCGCGCAATTGCAGTCAGGGCAGGCAGCTCAGCCACCAGTGCCACAACAGGCGGCATTGCCGCCTTCAGCAGTCGAGCGGCAAATTCCTGACATTGATGAAGACGCAACATTCAGCGACCACTCTATGTGTCCAATCCAGACCTCCCTTCCGTTCTTCTATGAGGAAGAGGAGCAGGGTGACAGAATCTACAACCATCCCGACCTGGAGCACCTGATGATTGTCTATGACGGCCAGACGGGACGGGAGAAAACCGAAGGCACGACGCGCGGGGACAACGGCATCGGGTTCAACAAGTTCGATGCCCCCATATTGACGCCCATCGCCGAGAAGTACGCCTCCTGCGGATATGTCACACGGGAAGAACTGTCCATCGTCAGCCGCCTGATTCGGAAATACCATCGGCAGTGGGAGGCATGAAGGCCAGTCAGGCGCTGCAGTCATTTGTCAATATTTTACCAGTTATGTTTAAAAAATGCCAGTCAAATATCTTTCGACAATCAAATTTCAGCACAGAACAAGCATTGCACAAAAGTTGGCATGATGATTGCTTTATGACCACTTGTTGAAACCTTTTTCACCAAAAAACAACAAGGAGCAATGCAATGGACTGTTTTATTTGCCACAGAAGCAACTGGATGCAGGAGAAGCGCCTGGGATTTCTGCGCAACCTGCTGGAGAACCATAATAATAGAATTTTTGATTCATGTTTTTTTGATCCAATAATGGAAAGATGTGATGGGGCGGAAGAATTTTTTGAGCAATTAGTTCGGGAAAGGCTTACCTCCTCCCAAATCAGGAAAATAAGAAATTTGGATTTGAAGGATAAATGTTTGCAAACGAATTTGCAGGCATTGTGGAACAATGACAAATCAACGCGTTCATTGGGAAAAGACATTTGCAATAAACTCATTGAGAAGGCAATGGCCACTCCTTGGCAGTCATCTGAAGATGAGGACCTATTCCATAAAAAGATGCTTGAACTGCAAAGCACCTTGAGGCTGACGGACGATGAGATTGATATCGTTCTGCTTTCCCTGGCACGCAGAAATGGACTTCTTCGCCATCCTAACGATGGCATAGAAGAACGCTCATTATCAAACATTTCTTTTTTTTCTTACTGCCTGAATAGAAGCATGTCCAGCATTCTTTCTATTGTTTCCCCAAGCAAGACTCTGCGCCGTTTGGAATGCCTGGATGAAGATTATGATGTTAATGGATGCTTATATCCATTTTTGTGCGGCATGACCAATGAGCCATTGGTAAACAGGTTTTTTACCAGAGACAGCCAGGATGTGCTACCCTTAAAGAACTTTGCCGATTTGGTGAAGAATCACGGTGACATCCTGAAACGTTTGCTTGCTGCCGATGGCAAGCCTGTGAACATCCTTCTTTATGGCGCACCTGGAACAGGAAAGACCAGTTTTGCCCGCTCATTGGCAAGGGAACTTGGTCGCATAACCTATAATATCACTCAGAATACGGGAGAAAAAGGGGAGAAGGCATGCAGCAGCCACGACTTTCGATTCGCCGCATTGCAGGTATGTGATTCCCAAATCAATAATGCTGAAAGCATTATCATTGTAGATGAGGCGGATGAGATGCTTATGGGAAATGGCAGCATAAGTGCTCCATTCATGCTCTTCGGCGGCGGGGCCTCTTCGCATACGGGAGACAAGGGCCTCCTCAACACGGTGCTGGACACGATGAAGACCTCCACCATTTGGATTACCAACACGCC